>CAIXFP010000028.1 GCA_903918705.1 uncultured Pseudomonadota bacterium | reverse complement strand
GGCCGCCGACGGCACCCTGCTGTATTCCTCCCTGGAAGACACCGGCCCGCCGCGCCAGGAACTGGGCCTGCACGTGATCAACTGGGAGCGCGCGGAATGGCGGGTGTATTCCCTCAAGGAGGGCGGCCTCACCATCCAGGTGGCCACCACCTCCGCCAGCCGCGCCCGGCGTTTTGCGGCCATTGCCCCCTGGCTGCTGATCCCCCTGGTGGTGCTGGTGGTGGTGCTGGGGCTGTTGATCCGCGCCGCGGTGACGCGGGCGCTGCTGCCGTTGCAGCAGGTGCGCGGCGAGATCAGCCAGCGCGGCGTGCAGAGCCTGCATGCCTTGGACTGCCACAGCCTGCCGGAGGAAGTCGCCCCCCTGGTGGAGACCCTGAACGACCTGCTGACCCGCCTGGATCAGGCCCTGGTGGCGCAACGCCGCTTCATCGCCGACGCCGCCCATGAACTGCGCACGCCCCTGACCGCCGTCAAGCTCCAGGCCCAGATCGCGCGGCGCGCGGACAACGAGGAGGAACGCGTCGCGGCCCTGGCGCAACTGTCCAGCGGCGTCGACCGGGCCTCGCACCTGGTCGATCAACTGCTCGGCATGGCGCGCCTGGAACCGGCCGCGCGCCAGTCGGTATTCGCTCCGGTGGCCCTGGATGCCCTGGCCAAGCAGGTGGTGGCGGATTTCTCCACCCTGGCCGAAGCCCGCGACATCGACCTCGGCGTCGGCGAGTGCCAGCCCCTGGCTGTCAGCGGCCAGGCCGAGAGCCTGCGCATGATGCTGGGCAACCTGGTCGACAACGCGGTGCGCTACACCCCCGACGGCGGCCGCGTCGACGTGGAATTGCGCGAACGGGATGGCACGGCCCTGCTCAGCGTCGGCGATACCGGCCCGGGCATCCCGGAAGCCGAGCGCGAGCGGGTCTTCGAGCGCTTCCAGCGTCTGGCCGACGCCGAGATTCCCGGCAGCGGCCTGGGCCTGTCCATCGTCCGGCAGGTGGTGGATCTGCATGGCGGCAAGGTCGCGCTGGGCGATGCGCCCGGCGGCGGACTGCTGGTGGAGGTCAGCCTGCCGCTCAAGTAAGGCGCCGCGGCGAGCGCGGGTGAAATATGCTTCGCGTATTTCCGATAATCCTTCAGCGAGGCCAAGCGCCATGTCCACCGCGAACTCCCTGATCCTGGCCACCGTGGAGCATCTATCCCGCTTCGTGCCCTTCGACGGCATGGCCCGGGAGGATCTGCACTGGCTGGCGGAACGCCTGAAGCTGGCTTATTACGGCAAGGGCGAAGTCCTGCTGGCCCCCGCCGCGGGCGCGGTGGAGAAACTCTTCATCGTCAAGCAGGGCGTCGTCTCCGGCGAGCAGGGCGACGGCGTGGCCTGGCTGGAAATCCACGAAGGCGAGGCCTTCCCCATCGGTGCCCTGCTCGCCCGCAGTCCCGCCGCCTCCACCTTCAAGGCACGGGGCGACCTGTTCACCTACGAACTGGCGGCCGCGGACTTCCATGAACTGGTGAAGCGTTCGCGGCCATTCCAGTACTTTTGCACCCAGCGCCTGGCCGCCCTGCTGGAGAAATCCCAGCGCGGCACCCAGGCCAGCTACGCCAACGCCACCGCCGAACAGCAGTCCCCGCGCAGCCCCCTGGCCGGCATCGCCCGCCGCAAGCCGGTGACCTGCGCGCCGGACACGCCCCTGCGCGCGGCCCTGGAAACCCTGCGCACCTGCGGCATCAGTTCCATCGTGGTGGTGGAGGGTGAGGCGGCGGTGGGCGTCTTCACGGTGCGCGACCTGATCGGCCGCGTCATCCTGCCGGGCATCGACCTGGCCACGCCGATGCGCGCCGTGATGACCCCCGACCCCATCGCCCTGCCTTCCACCGCCCACGCCTACGAAGCCGCCCTGGTCATGGCGCGGCACGGCTTCCGCCACGTCCTGGTGGCGGATGCGGGCAAGCTGGTGGGCGTGGTGTCCGAGAAGGATTTGTTCTCGCTGCAGCGGGTGGGGGTCACCCAGATTTCCGCCGGCATCCGCGGCGCCGCCGATTCCGGCCAGTTGCGCCATGCCGCCGCCGACATCCAGCAACTGGGCCACAACATGATGGCCCAGGGCGTGGCGGTGGAACAACTGACGCAAATCCTGTCCACCCTCAACGATCTGCTCACCCAGCGCATCATCGAGCTGGAATGCGCCCGCGTCGGCGATTGCCGCCACAGTTTCTGCTGGCTCGCCTTCGGCTCCGAGGGGCGGCTGGAACAGACCCTGGCCACCGACCAGGACAACGGCATCATCTTTCTCCCGAACGCGGGGGAGAGCGCGGAGCAGGCCCGCCCGCGCCTGCTCGCCCTGGCGGAGCGCATCAACCGCGCCCTGGCCGACAACGGCTTCCCCCTGTGCCACGGCGAAATCATGGCGATGAACCCGAAGTGGTGCCTGGCCCTGGAGGAATGGCAAGCCACCTTCACCCGCTGGATCGAGGCCGGCGACCCGGAAGCCCTGCTCCATGCCAGCATCTTCTTCGATTTTCGCGCCATCCACGGCCAGCTCGGCCTGGCCGACACGCTACGCGCCTGGCTCCTGGACAAGACCGCCGCCAACCCGCGCTTCCTCCACCAGATGGCCGCCAACGCGCAGCGCAACCGCCCCCCCCTGGGGCTGGTGCGCGACTTCGTGGTGGCCGAGGCCGGTGAACACGCCCATACCCTGGACCTCAAGCTGAACGGCGCCACCCCCTTCGTCGACGCCGCGCGGATCTTTGCCCTGGCCACCGGCGTGGCGGCCACCGGCACCGCAGCCAGGCTGCGTGCCGCCGCCTCCAGGCTCAACCTTTCCGGCGCCGAAGTGGAAGCCTGGCTGTCCTCCTTCCACTTCATCCAGATGCTGCGCCTGCGCGGCCAGCACGCCCAGAACGAAGCCGGCCGGGACATGGACAACCGCGTCGACCCGGACAGCCTCAACGACCTGGACCGCCGCATCCTCAAGGAATCGTTCCGCCAGGCGCGCAAGCTGCAAAGCCGCATGGCGCTGGATTATCCAGGGTGACGCGACCGCCCGGGCAGGGGCGGCCCCTCCTTGCGGGCTGCCGCCCTTCGCGGCCTGGAGGTCGCTCCCACTGCGAGGGCATTGCCACCACCTGACTGCGACAAGCAGCCCTGTTGCTGCAATGCACAAATCATGGCAGTCTCTTGCGTCCTTTGCCCATGCGTTTCGTCATGACCGATTTTGCTCAACTTCCCCCTTCGTCCGAACCCGTCCAGGCGGACCCCCTCGCCACGCCCCTGTCCGCGCTGCTGCGGCGCGGCCCGGTGAGCTGCGACCAGGACGGCAGCGTGCGCGGAGCGCTGGAACTGATGCGCAAGGCCAACGTCGGCTCCATCCTGCTCACCGACGCCGCCGGCGCTCCGGCCGGCATGTTCACCCTCAAGGATCTGCGCGACCGGGTCGCCCTGGGCGGCTACGACATTGACCAGCCCATGAGCCAGGTGATGACGCCCAATCCGTTTGCCCTGCCCGACACCGCGCCGGCCTTCGAGGCGGCCCTGGCCATGGCGCAACGCTCCATCCACCACGTGGTGGTGACCCGGAACGGCCGGGTGGCCGGGGTGATCTCGGAAAAAGACCTGTTCGCCTTGCAGCAGGTGGGCGTCACGCGCATCGCCGGCGCCCTCGCCATGGCGGAAGACCTGCCCTCCCTGGCGCTTGCCGCAGAAGACATCCGCCGCCTGGCGCGCAACCTGATGGCCCAGGGCGTGGGGGCGGAACAGATCACTCTCCTCATCTCGCAACTCAACGACCAGCTCACCCAGCGCATCCTGTTCCTGGCCTTCGCCGAACTTGGGGATCTTTCCTGGTGCTGGCTGGCCCTGGGCTCGGAAGGCCGCTACGAGCAGACCTTGCACACCGACCAGGACAACGGCCT
>CAIXFP010000027.1 GCA_903918705.1 uncultured Pseudomonadota bacterium | reverse complement strand
CGATGGCCATGAAGGTCAGCTTTCCGAATTCGTGGATTTCCACCCCTTTGCTCTGTGAGGTCAGCAAATCATGCAAACACTGGACGGCGCGCCCCACAACTCCCATATTTCGCACTTCGCACAACAATAACCCATGCGGCCCCCATGGTTGAAGCGGCAAGACTGGCATCCGCCAACTTTGCGTTCCTCTCCGAACACGATCCCCTGCTGCTGCGCCTGTGCGCCTCGGCGGAGCGCAACTATTACGACGACCCCAACACCACGGTCATCAAGCTGCGGCAGTTCGGCGAGGCGGTGGTCCGGCACCTTGCAGCCGTCTTCAACCTCGCCGTCACCCCGGACCAGACCCAGGCCGACCTGCTGAAGCTGCTCCAGGTGCGTCAGGTGATCGACCGCAACGTCGCCGACCTGCTCCACTACCTGCGGCGCGAGGGCAACCAGGCCGCCCACCAATTCGAGACAACCCCGCAACAGGCCAGGTCTGCGCTCAAGATCGGTCGAGAACTGGCCTTGTGGTTTCACCGGGCGATGGGGAAGGCAGACGCCAGGACATTCAAGGCCGGCGCGTTCACCGAACCGCCCAGGCCCGACCACGAGCAGCGCCTCGCCCAGTTGTCCTCGGCGCTGGAACTGAAGGCGGAGGAGGCTCGCGCCGCCTATCAGGTGGCTGATGCAGAACGCCTCAAGCGCCAGGCAGCCGAAGCCCAGGCCGCAGTCACGACGGAAGAGAAGCTGGTTTGGGCGCTGCTCGCCCAGGACGAGGAGCGTGAACGGCAACGCCTGGCGGCGGAATTCGAGCAGTCGCTGGCACGCATCCAAGGGGAATCCAAGGAGCGCACGGCGGCGGAATCATCCGTCATCGAACAGGCCATCGCCGGCGCATCCCAGGCCATTGCGCTGGATGAGGCGGAGACCCGCGCCATCATCGACGCGCAACTCAATGAAGCGGGCTGGCTTGCCGACACCGAGAACCTGACCTTCAGCCAGGGGGCGCGCCCCGAAGCCGGCAAGTGCAAGGCTATCGCGGAGTGGCCGACCTTATCGGGACCGGCCGACTATGTGCTGTTCCACGGCCTGAGCCCGCTCGGCATCGTCGAGGCCAAGAAATACGGTTCCGACATCTCCGGCGACATCCTCCAGTCCGAGCGTTACAGCGAGGGCTATCAGGCCAAGGGCGATGAACGGCTACCCCATCCCCCAGGACACACCGACCCCTTCCCCGGCTGGCTGGTCACTGAAAATGCCAAGGGAGAAGCTCGCCACTACCGAATCCCTTTTGCCTACGCCAGCAACGGCCGCCCCTACCTGCGCCAGATCGAGACCAAGAGCGGCATCTGGTTCCGCGACCTGCGCCAGCCATCCAACCATGCACGGTCGCTGAACGGCTGGCATACCCCCGAACACCTCTTCCGACTGCTGGACTCTGATACCCACGCCGCCGAAGCCGTGCTGCGCGAGGAGCCCTTCGGCTATCTCGGCCTGCGTGACTATCAGGTCCGTGCGATCCAGGCGGTCGAGACCAACCTTGCCAAGGGCGTCCGCGAATGCCTGCTCGCCATGGCGACCGGCACCGGCAAGACCCGCACCATCATCGGGTTGATCTACCGCCTGTTGAAATCCAGGCGCTTCAACCGGGTGCTGTTCCTGGTGGACCGCAATTCCCTGGGCGAGCAGGCGCAAAACGCCTTCAAGGACATGCGGCTGGAACAGAACCAGGGCTTCACCGAAATCTACGACGTGAAGGAACTGGCCGACATTGTGCCTGACAGCGCCACCAAGGTTCAGGTCGCCACGGTGCAGGGGATGGTGCGGCGCATCTTCGGCGATGGCGCCGAGACCCCCATAGACCGCTACGATTGCATCATTGTCGATGAGGCCCATCGCGGCTACATCCTGGATCGGGAGATGGGCGAGGGCGAGCTGGAAATCCGCTCCGAGGCCGACTACATCTCCTCCTATCGGCGCGTCCTGGACCACTTCGATGCCGTCAAGGTGGCGCTGACCGCCACGCCGGCCCAGCACACCGTCGAAATCTTCGGCAAGCCCGTCTTCACCTACACCTACCGCGAGGCGGTGGTGGACGGCTGGCTGATCGACCACGAGCCACCGATCCGCATCGTCACGCAGCTCGCCGAGCACGGCATTCACTTCGACAAGGGCGAATCGGTGCAGATCGTCAAGCCGGCCACCGGCAGCGTGGCTCTTGCCTCGCTCCCCGATGAACTCGATTTTGCAATCGATGCCTTCAACCGCCTGGTCATCACCGAGAACTTCAACCGCATCGTCTGCGATGAACTCGCGAAGCAGCTTGACCCGACGGGCGAGCAGAAAACGCTCATCTTCTGCGCCAACGACAATCACGCCGATCTGGTCGTGAAGCTGCTCAAGGAAGCGCTGGAAGCGGTCTGGGGGCAGATCGACGAGAAGACGGTCATGAAGATCACCGGCCGCACCGACAAGCCCCTCACCGCGATTCGGCTCTACAAGAACGAACGCCTGCCCCTGATCGCCGTGACCGTCGATCTGCTCACCACCGGCATCGACGTGCCGGCGATCTGCAATCTGGTGTTCCTGCGCCGCGTGCGCAGCCGCATCCTCTATGAGCAGATGCTGGGCCGCGCGACCCGCCTCTGCCCGGAGGTCGAGAAGGAAGTCTTCCGCATCTTCGATGCCGTCGATCTATATGCGGCGCTGGAGCCGGTCAACACCATGAAGCCGGTGGTGCAAGCGGTCAGCATCCCCCTGGCGCAGCTCTTCGGCGAAATCGCCGACGAAAAATCGCACCGCATCCCTGGCGGCGACGACGGACGCAGCCATGCCGACGATGTGCGCGACCAGATCGTCGTCCGCATCCGCACCCTCATCCGGCGGGCGCAGAAGCACCTCCAGGAGCATCCCGAACTCAAGGAGCCGCTGGACCTGCTGGAGAAGATCGCCGGCGTCCCGCTCAGCGATTGGCCGGCAACGCTCAAGAAGATCGCTACGGCCGAGGTCGCCGCCCTGGTGCGGTCCACGCCGGCCTTGCTGAAGCTGCTGGAGCGCCTGCAACTGGGTGGCAGCGGCGGCTTCGGCCAGGTCATCTCCACCCACGACGACCAGCTCATCGCCATCGAGTCAGGCTACGGCAAGGGCAAGAAACCGGCGGACTATCTGGATTCTTTCCGCCAGTTCATCCTCGACAACCGCAACAAGATCGCCGCCCTGAACATCGCCATGACCCGCCCCCGCGAATTGACCCGCGAGGATCTACGCCAGCTCCGCCTGGCGCTCGCCGCACAGGAATTCAGCGAGGCCACCATTCGCACCGCCTGGCGCGAGGCCAGGAACGAGGACATCGCCGCCAGCATCATCGACACCACTACCTTCGGGGAAGGTGCCTTCAAGAACGCCGGTGGTCTCAACAACCTGCAACACGTCTTCGGCGGCGACGCCCTGACCGTCCTCTCCCAGTTCGAGG
>CAIXFP010000026.1 GCA_903918705.1 uncultured Pseudomonadota bacterium | reverse complement strand
GGTGACGCAAGTGTGGCGCGCCGCCATCGACGCGGTGAAAAAGAATCGCGACGCGTTCAAGCCCAATCCCGCCTGGATGGCGCAACTCAACAAGGTATCCGAGGGCAGCATGCATACCCTGGGCGCCTACTACCGCCCCTGGAAATGAAGCTCACCCTCGGCCCCCTCCTGTATTACTGGTCCCGCGAAGACACCCTGGCTTTCTACGAGGAAGCCGCCGCCTGGCCGGTGGACAGTGTTTATCTCGGCGAAACCGTGTGCTCCCGGCGCCATCTGCTGCGCTTGCAGGATTACCTGGACCTGGCGGAAAAACTCACCAACGCCGGCAAGGAAGTGGTGCTCTCCACCCAGACCCTGATCGAGTCGGAATCCGATCTCAAGGCGCTGCGCAAACTCATCGATTGGGTGACGTCCCGCTCCCTCTCCCCCAGTCCTTCCTCCGGTGGGGGAGGGGAGCTTCAAGCGCCCCTCCAGGGCGGGGCCGGAATGGGCCGTTTCCTGGTGGAAGCCAACGAATGGGGCGCGGTGCGGCTGCTGGCCGAGAAGGGCGCGCCCTTCGTCGCAGGGCCGACGCTGAACGCCTACAACCCGGATACCCTGGCGATCCTGGCGGAATCGGGCGCCACGCGCTGGGTGCCGCCGGTGGAAATGCCGCGGGAAATGCTGGCGGCGATGCAGGTGCCCGCGGGGTTGGAGACGGAACTGTTCGCCTACGGCCGCCTGCCCCTGGCCTTTTCGGCGCGCTGCTTCACCGCGCGTCACTACAACCTGCAGAAGGACGATTGCCAGTTCCGCTGCCTCGATCACCCGGATGGCCTCACCATGCGCACCCGGGAGAGCGAGGATTTCCTCACCCTCAACGGTATCCAGACCCAGTCCGCCAAGGTCATGAGCCTGGCCCATCGACTCGACGAATTGCGCGGCGCCGGCGTCGACCTGCTGCGCCTGTCGCCGCAATCGCGGCACATGGGGCGGGTGGTGGACGTGTTCCGTGCCCTGCTCGACGGCGACATCGCCGCCGCCCCGGAAAAACTCGAACAACTCATGCCCGGCCAACCCTGCGACGGCTACTGGCTGGGCGAGGCGGGGATGGCGTACCACCCGGTGTAAACCCGAACCC
The DNA here is from genome assembly GCA_903918705.1 of uncultured Pseudomonadota bacterium. Taxonomy (GTDB): domain Bacteria; phylum Pseudomonadota; class Gammaproteobacteria; order Burkholderiales; family Thiobacillaceae; genus PFJX01. Next base: position 10,338 of record CAIXFP010000026.1, on the reverse strand, counting down.
AAAGACGCCGGCGAGACGCCGGCGCTACAGGAAAACCCATGAATCTGCCCGCCTTTCCCAAGCCCCTCGCCAGTCTCGTCGCCGCCCTGCCGTCCTGGCCGGCTTCCCGCGCCTTCACCGCCGCCGGCAACCTGGTGGCCTGGCCGTCACTGCGCGAACTGGACTGGGCCCACGTGTCCGGGCGGCGCTTCTGCGTGCATGTCAACGACCTCGGCCTGAAGCTGTATTTCACCGTTCACGGCAATGGTTTCCGCGCCTTGAAGGAAGGGCCCAGCGATGTCGTCTTCACCGCCACCGCCCAGGACTTCGCCCGCCTGGCGCTGCGTCTGGAAGACCCGGATACCCTGTTCTTCAACCGCCGCCTTTTGATCGAAGGCGATACCAACCTGGGCCTGACGGTGAAGAACATGCTCGATGCCGTGGAACTGGAAACCGCCACCGCCGGCATGCCACCGGGCATGGGCCGGGTGGTGCTGAAGTTGCGGCAACTGGCGCTGCGCTGAAGGCCGCGCTGGATGGGGGCGACGCCGTCCACTGCCCGTTTTACCTTGCGCCAGCGCGGCCCTCAAGCGGCGCAATGCCTGCGCCAGGGGCCACATTCCTGCAAACCGTGATACTCCGGGTCGCATTACCCGGATGCGTGGCCGATGCCCATTGACCGGCTGCCAGGCGGGGCACGGACGTTTTCTATGGGTGGAGTCGCCTGCCCGGCAGAATTGCGCTTGCCACTGCGACGCACCCCGCTTTCTAATGGCACCCCCCTTACGATCTTGTTGTGATGACACTGTGACCAACCGTAGCGGATTCACCCGGAAGCTGGATCAGTACGAGCGTTTGATGCGGCTGGACAAGCCCATCGGCATCCTCCTCCTGGCCTGGCCCACCTTGTGGGCGTTGTGGCTTTCCGGCGCCGGGGTGCCGGACCCGATGGTGTTCTGGATCTTCGTTCTGGGCGTGGTGCTGATGCGCTCGGCCGGTTGCGTCATCAATGATTACGCCGACCGCCATTTCGACCCCCATGTGGAACGCACCAAAAACCGTCCCCTGGCCGCCGGCCAGGTGAGCGAGAATGAGGCCCTGTCGCTGGCGGCGGGCCTGGCATTGCTGTCCTTCCTGTTGATCCTGCCGCTGCGGAACAACTTGGTGATCGGCCTGTCCTTCGCCGCCGTGTTTCTGGCCGTCAGCTACCCGTTCACCAAGCGCTTTCTCGCCGTGCCCCAGGCCTATCTGGGGGTGGCTTTCGGCTTCGGCATCCCGATGAGCTATGCCGCGCAGCTCAACTTCGTCCCGCTGGACGCCTGGCTGCTGATGCTGGCCAACGTCTTCTGGGCCATGGCTTACGACACGGAATACGCCATGGTTGATCGGGCCGACGACCTCAAGATCGGCATCAAGACCTCGGCCATTACCTTCGGCCAACGCGACGTGGCGGCGGTCATGGCCTGTTATGGCCTGACCCTGCTGACCCTGGCCTGGGTCGGTGCGCGCCTGCATCTGGGCCTGTGGTTTGCCGCCGGCCTGGTCGCCGCCGCCGGGGTGGCCGCCTATCACTGGACCCTGATCCGCGACCGCGACCCGGCCCGCTGCTTCAAGGCATTTCTCCACAACAACTGGTTCGGTGGGGCGGTGTTCGCCGGCATCGCTGCCAGCCTTCTGCACCTGTAAGCGAGGTTCCCATGGACAACGACCGCGCCCTCTCCGACGAGGAGTTCGACGAACTCGACACCTTCCTCATGTCGGAATCGCTTTCCGAGGAGGCGATGGACCTTTCCGCCCTGGACGGCTTTTTTGCCGCCATCGCCCTCAACCCCGAGTTCATCCTGCCCAGCCAGTGGTTGCCCTGGGTGTGGGACATGGAGGCCGGGGAGGAATCCCCGGCGTTCGCGAGCGCGGCCGAGGCGGAACTCATCAGCGGCTTGCTGCTGCGCCACTACAACAGCGTCCAGGAGATGATCGGCGAGGGGCGCTTCGCGCCGCTGATGTATACCCTGGCCCAGGAGGACGGCAGCGAGTTCTACGACGCCGAAGGCTGGTGCATGGGCTTCATGCTGGGCGTGGATTTATTCCAGGACACCTGGCTGCCGATCTTAGAGGAACATTCGGAATGGCTGGCGCCGATTCAACTGCTCGGTACCGAGGAGGGTTGGGGGGAACTCGAAGCGATGCATCCGGATCTCGCCGACCAGAGACCCGCCATTCGCGCCGCTTACGAGACCATTCCGGCAATGGTGGAAGCCATCTACTGTACTTCCTGCCGCGCCGGCAGGCCGCTTCCCAGGAACGGGTGACCGCCACCTTGCGCCGCGTCGGCGACAAGATCGGCCGCAACGATCCCTGCCCGTGCGGCTCCGGCAAGAAGTTCAAGAAATGCTGCGGCGCCGGGCCGACCCTGCATTGATGTAGCGGCGGCGCCTCGCCGGCAGGAAAAAACGCCGGCGAGGCGCTGGCGCCACGACACCATGACTCCTCCCCAGTTCTCCCGCACTGAAATTTTGCTCGGCCCCGAGGGGGTCTCCCGCCTGGCCTCCCGCCACGTCTTTCTCGCCGGTCTCGGCGGCGTCGGTTCCTGGTGCGCCGAGGCGCTGGCGCGGGCCGGGGTGGGGCGGCTGACCCTGGTGGACATGGATGTGGTGGCCGTCTCCAACATCAACCGGCAACTGCCGGCGCTCTTTTCCACGGTAGGGCGGGGCAAGGCCGAGGTGATGGCGGAGCGCATCCGCGACATCAACCCGGATTGCCACCTCACGCTGCTGACGGATTTCCTCACGCCGGACAACATCCCGGAGTTGTTGCCGGATGATGCGGATTACGTCATCGACTGCATCGACTCCCTCAACTGCAAGGTAGCGCTGATCGTGGCGGCGCGGCGAGGCGGCCTGCCGGTGGCCGCCAGCATGGGGGCGGGCAACAAGCTGGACGTGACCCGGGTGCGGGTGTCCGACATCAGCAAGACCGAGGTGGATCCCCTCGCCCGCCTGGTACGCAAGCGCCTGAAGCGTCAGGGCGTGGACCAGGGCGTGCTGTGCGTGTGGAGCGACGAGGCGGGGCGCGCGCCGCTGCCGCCGGAGGAAGTGAGCCAGGGCCGGGCGCGGGCGGTGAACGGCACGATTTCCTATCTGCCCTCCCTGTTCGGCCTGATGCTGGCAGGGGCGGTTATCCAGCGCCTGTTGGAGCCGGCTTCAGAGCCGACTTCGGTCGGAACGCCTTGACCACTTCTTCCCGAGTTTCCAGGTAGGGGCCGCCGATCAGGTCGATGCCGTAGGGCACGGCGGCGAACACGCCATCCAGGGTTTCCTTGATGGCCTTGGGCTGGCCCGGCAGGTTGAGGATCAGGCAGCTACCCCGCACCACGCCGACCTGGCGCGAGAGGAGGGCGGTGGGTACGTACTTCAGGCTCACCGCGCGCATCTGCTCGCCGAAACCCGGCAACACCTTGTCCGCCACCGCCAGGGTGGCCTCCGGGGTGACGTCGCGGGGCGCCGGCCCGGTGCCGCCGGTGGTGAGCACCAAACAGCATTGCGCGGCGAGATCGATCAGGGCGACCTCGATGAGCGGTTGTTCGTCGGGAATCAGTCGCTCGACGAAGGTGAGGGGGTTGAGCAGCGCGGCGCCGAGCCAGTCCTTCAGGGCAGGCAGGCCCTTGTCCTCATAGACGCCGGAACTGGCGCGGTCGCTGATGGAAACAAGGCCGATGCGGGCGGGCTGGTGCATGCGGAAATCCAGTGCGTGTGCGGGAGCGTGTATTTACCACGCCGCTTCCCGGGGAACCACCGCTAACTGTCGTTCGCACGCCCCGCGAAGTTTCGTACCACCCGCGCGATGGCGGCCGGCGGGCCCATCTCCGCCCAGGATTCCGAATAATGCCCTTGTGCGATCCGTGCCCGCAGACTGGACCAGCGGTAGTCGGCGGCGCGTGGGACGACTTGGTGTCGGACCGGGTCGTAGTGGATGAAATCCAGGTAGGCGCGCAATTCATCGGTGGAGTAGGCGCTGCAGTATTCGATGCGGTGCTCCCAGCACGGGGTGGTCGCTTCCCGGTCCAGCAGCGGTGCCGTTTTGCGCGAGGCGCGCATGAAGTTGGCGCGAAAGTCGTTCATGACGGCGGAGCATTCGTGTTCGGGGGGGATGCTGAACAGCAGATGGATGTGGTCGTCCAGGATGACATAGCCGGCGATGGTCAGCTTGAAGCGCTCCTTGGTTTCCGAAAGGCTGTGGAGCAGCATTTTTTTCTTCGGATCTTCCGCCAACAACGGCGCGCGCTGGTAAGTGCGCAGGGTGACGAGTTGATAGGGTGAGAACTGCGAGGCTGACAAGGTGTGTGCCGGTATGCGTTGATAAATGTGGGCAGGAGTTTCCTTGAATCATGACGCAATCACTGTGAAACCCATCACATCTTTAGCGGCTTATAACCAATGCGCTACACCGGGAAAAAATGAAAAAGGCCCCCCGAAGGGGGCCCGTTTCGGCGTGCCGAGCGGTTATTTGTACAGCGTGGTCGCTTCGGTTTCCATCACCGGGCGCTTCAACTGGTCGGTGGTCATGACCGCCGTGAAACGCGAGTCGGACGGAGCCACCGCCTTGGCGGTGACCCGCCACTCGGCCTTGGCGCCGGGTTCCAGCTTGGGCAGCGGCGCGAAGTCGATGTGCAGACCGCTGACCGTGGCGTCGGTAGACCCGCTGGTGGAGCTCAACTGCAAGGCGTTTTCCAGTTCGGCGACGATATGCACGTTGAGGTCGGTCGCGGTGCCCTGGTTGGTGGCGGTGATGACGTAGACGGTTTCCTTGCCGACTTCGACCGGGTCGGTCAGGTCAACCACTTCCAGCAGGATGGCGGGAATGCCGTTCACGGCGGTCTTGCCCTGGGCGGTGGCCGTGTCGGCGCAGTAGGCGGTCGCCTTGGTGCTGGCAGTGACGTCGCCCACGGCGGCCGGGTGCAGGCTGACCTTGACGGTCTGGGATTGCTTGGGCGCCAGGTCCGCCAGATTCCACTCGATGTTGTTGGCATCGACGCGGCCATTGTCGGAGACACTGTTGACCTTGGCGCCGGCCGGGACGGCCTCATCCACCACCAGGTTGCGGGCGACGGCATCACCCGTGTTGGTCACGGTGATGTCGTAATCGACGTCACGGCCCAGAAGCACGGAATCGGCCATCTTCTTGTCGATCTGCAGGGCAGGCTGGGTGATCCGCGTGGTGGTGGCGGCATCCGCTTTCAGGCTGGGGTCGGCCGAGGCCGTGGGGTGGAATTCGTAGACACCCGGCTTGGCCGCCATGACGGCGAGTTGCAGATCCTTGCTGGCACCGGGCGCAAGATCGCCGAGGGCGACGCGGTCGGCGCCGTCCTTGACGCTGATGCCATCCGGCAGCGCCTGGACGAAGGCGGCATTGTGCGCCGCGCCGGTGCCGGGGTTGGCTACCGTGTAGGTCAGCGGAATGGCATCGCAACGCATGACCTCGGCCGGGGCGGCGGCCTTCAGGGTCAGTTGCGGCTGCACCACGTTGAAGGCGACGCAGGACGCCTGGTCGTAGTTCGCGGACAGGCAGGTCTTCGAGTTATTGGCATCGATCACCTGACCGTTGACATTGATGGTGCGCGATTCATTCGCTTTCAGGTCGCCCAGATTCCAGCGCAGATGGCTGTCGCCGATGCGCTCGACGTCCGGGGAAGACTGCAACACCTTGAAGTTGCTGCTGCACAGATCCTGGACAGCGACGTTGGACAGGGGTGCCGGGGTCAGGTTGGTGGCCTTGATGTCGTACTCGAAGGGCTGGCCGGCGACGACCTGATTGGGCGCGGTGCGTTCGATCATCAGGGCGCTGGTGTCGCGCACGCCGGTGGGCAGATACATCACCGAGTAGAGTCCGCTGTTCACCGGGGCGGCTTTGACCACGGGCGCGGGAGCCGGCGGGGGTACGGGCGCGGGCGCGGGAGCGGCGACGACCACGGGGGCGGGCGGCGGCGCGGTGACGATGGGGGCGCTCTTGGCTACTGCGGACTTGATCTGGTCGACACAAGTGCCGATGTCCGCCGACCACTGCTTGCCTTCCATGCAGGAAAAGTTACGGAAAGAATTGGCGGCGTCGGCGATGGTCGACGGGCCGGCCTGGGCGGAAGCCATGCCGGCGACGACGAGGGTTATGGCGGCTACGAGGGGTTTCACGTTCATTTGGCTCTCCAGTACAACAGTTGGGAAAAGGGTGGGTATTTCAGCAGAATTCAATTACAGCATCAGTCTCGAAAGCGAGGCTACCGGTGTAACGTACATCATGAAGCCAGGGCTTCGCGGAACAATGCGTCCGAGTTCAAAACGACCAGGGTGCCGTGGTCATAGTCGATGAGCCCGGAGTCGACCCAGATGCGAACCTGGCGGTTCACGCTTTCCCGGGAAACCCCGACCAGATGGCCGAGTTCTTCCTGGGACAACTTCAAGCCGATGACGATGCCGTTGGGCGTCACTTTGCCATATTGCTGTACCAGGTTGAGAAGTATCCGCGCCAGCCGCGCCGACAGATTCAGGAAGCTGAGATTGCCCACCAGGTCATTGGTGGCGCGCAGTCGTTTCGACATCTCCGCAATCAGCTCAAGCATGACATGAACCCGTTTCTCCAGGAACGGGAGGAAAACCTGGCGGCGCAGCACCAGGAAGTGGCAGGGCTCCATGGTGGTGACCGTGGCGCTGCGCGGTTCCCCATCGAACAGGGACATTTCGCCGAAGACTTCGCCCGCGCCCAGGATGCTGAGGATGGCCTCCTTGCCCTCCTCGGACAGCAAACTCACCTTGACGCTACCCCGCAGCACGATATGCAGGCTATCGCCGGCCTGGCCCACCTGGAACACGGCGTGCTTGGCCGGCAGGCTTTCCTGGCGGGCGAGCTGGATCAGTTCCCAGGCATCTGCGTCGGACAGGGCGGCGAACAGGACGCTGTTCTGGCGCAACGCGGCAAGGTCGATCAGCTTCGACTCGATGGGGGATTTGGAATCGCTAACCATATCAAACAATCGCAATGGACTCGGCTAAGAAGGTCGGTCGGGGTAAGCGGAGCGGCAGTCTACACCGCCTGTTTCCTGTTGCACTGTGCGCTGTCTCATAGCCCGGACCTGGCCAGTTCCCAGTCGAAATTGATCGGATAAACGTCATCGCGGGGCTGTCGCACAATGGTCGCGCGCAGGGCGGCGAGGCGTACCTCTTCGGCCGGGTGGACGGAGAGCAGCACAGGCCTGGTTGCGTCGGTTTTCGCCGCCATCCTCGCGAAAAAGGTTTCCATGCCGTTGGGCGCAATCTCGGCGCGGCGCAGGATGTCCAGTCCGTCCAGGTCCGCCTCGCTTTCTTGCGCGGGGCTGTAGGCGACATGGCCGAGGCGCTCGGCCATGTCGATCCAGAGACCGCTGGAATAATTTCCCAACGCCACGCCCAGGACCGCCCGCCAGTCCAAAGCCGTTACCAGTTTGCGCAGGGTATGTCGTTGCTCGACATGGCTGATTTCGTGAGCCAATACGCCGGCGAACTCTCCAGCGCTATTCGTCGCCTCGATCAGCCCGGTATTCACCACGATATGGCCGCCGGGCAGGGCGTAAGCGTTGATTCCGGGATCGACGACGACATGGAAATGGTAGTGATAGTACGACTCGGCGGTCAGGCGGTTGCCGATGTTTTCCACCGCCGCCGTGGTCACCCCCCGATCCAGGGGCTTCAGGGCGGGCTGGATCTGGGCATAGGCCATGTCGCCCAGTTGCCGTTCCCGTTCCAGGTCGATCCGGGTCGCAGCCCACTGCTTGAGCCGGTCGGCCTGGAACGTATAGAGGCCCACGCCCAGCAGCGGCAGGAGTGCGAGCAGCAACAAGGCGAACCGTCGCAGGCGCCCGTTCCTGGCCCGGCCGCCGCGGATACGTTGCAGTTGCCGGCCGATGCTGGCGGGAGCCAGGAGGACGAAGGCACGCAAGGCCGCCTCGTTCTGCAACATGGCCGAATAGGTGCCTTCCTGCGCCACCCAGGTGATCAGCCATTGGCGGCCGTCGAAGCCTCCGGTGCGCAAGGTGATCAAATGCGACGGAACCAGGAAGGAACCGTTGTGGGCGGATATCGCCAGGGATTCGCCGTCGAAGTGGGCACGCGCCCGTATCCCCGCCGCATGGAAGGACGGGCCATAGAGCAACACCTTGAACTCCGGGATCGGGATGCCCATTGTGAGTTTGAATTATGCGTGGGCGCGTAGAATGCCGCGCTTTGCCCGAGTCTTCCAGCATGAAACAGCAACTACTCGAACTATTTCGCAAGCGCTTCGCCTGCCACCTGTTTCAGGCGGACCGGCCGATCAATTCCAGCGACCTGAATTACATTCTGGAAGCGGGCCGCCTGTCGCCGTCGTCCTTCGGGCTGGAACAGTGGAAATTCGTGGTTTGCACCGCGCCCGCCGACAAGGAAGCCTTGCAGGCCGCCTGTTTCCAGCAGCCCCAGGTGGGCACGGCCGCCGCGGTCGTGGTGATCCTGGCCAAACTGGCCGAGATGGAGCCGGATTCCGAGTACCTGCGCCGCCTCCTGGCCCGTGAATATCCCGGCGACCAGTTCGCGGGCGCCTTGAAGAATTACCGCGGCTTCCACGCCGCCACCGACGTCAAGGCCTGGAGTGTCACCCAATGCCACATCGCGGCCGCCAACATGATGACCGCGGCCACCGCCGCCGGCCTCGATTCCTGCGCCATCGGTGGCTTCGACCCGGCGGCGTTGCGGCGTCTGCTGGACATCGATCCGGCCCGCCATGAACCCGCCCTGATCCTGGCCTTCGGCTATTGCGCCGGGGAAAGCGGGCCCAAACTGCGCCTGCCCCTGGAGGAACTGGTGGAGTACCGCTGATGCAGCCGGCGCGGCTGGACCGGCGCCCCCTTTGGCTGACCCTGGGCTGGGGGCTGGTGCTGACGGTGGTTTACCTGTCCCTGACCCCGCACCCGATCGAAATCCACGTTGCGAACTTCGGCGACAAGATCGGCCACATCCTGGCCTATTCCGCCTTGATGGCCTGGTGGAGCCAACTCGACAGCCGCCAATGCCGTCTCGCCCTGCTGTTCGTGCTGCTCGGGCTGGCCATGGAAATTGCCCAGAGCTACACCGATTACCGCACGGCGGACGTGTTCGACGAGGCCGCCGATTGCGTCGGGGTCGGCGTCGGCTGGCTGTTCCACCGGCTCCTGCCCGGCTGGCTGCCCTGGCTCGACCGGAAGCTCGCCGCGTGAACGCCCACGCCGCCGCCCGTGCCGTGCTCAAAGAGTGGGACGTGGCGGCCAAACTGGCCGGTGCCGCGCGGCTCTGGATGGAATGGCAAGGCGGCAGTCTGGACTGTGGCGAGATAGGCGCGCCGAGCGACATTCCCGGTCGGCCGCCCCGGCCCGTCCTGTTATCGCCGCGCGAGATGCCAAGACGCCAGCTCAACGGCCGGGAAAACCACGCCGCCCTGATCCACGCCCTGGCCCATATCGAATTCAATGCCATCAATCTGGCCCTGGATGCGGTACAGCGCTTTCCCGGCCTGCCGCCGGCGTTTTATGGCGATTGGCTTCAGGTGGCGGCGGAAGAGGCGTACCACTACACCCTGCTGCGCGACCATCTGCGCGCGGCAGGCCGGGATTACGGCGACTTCCCCGCCCACGACGGGCTGTGGGAAATGGCGTGCAAGACCGCCCACGACCCCCTGGCGCGCATGGCTCTGGTGCCGCGCCTCATGGAGGCGCGCGGCCTCGACGTCACACCCGACATCCAGCGCAAGCTCAAGGGTTTTGGTGATGCGCCCGGCGCCGCCATCCTCGACATCATCCTGCGTGACGAAATCGGCCATGTCGCCGCCGGCGACCGCTGGTTCCGCCACCTTTGCGTGATGCGTGGCCTACACCCGGAAGCCGCTTTCCGCGATCTGCTCGCCGCCCCCGGCGTGCCGCGTCCGCGGCCTCCCTTCAACATGGCGGCGCGTTTGGCGGCGGGTTTCAGCGAGGACGAACTGGCCGCTCTGAACGCCTGAGGGGGCGCAAATATCCGGACGGCGATGTCGGCTTATTTGTCTCTCCCAGCCTTGCCCGAGGGGGAGGGGGGGGGGCATAATCCCGGCCCGCTTCGCCGTTCCATTACACCAATCTTTCAACGCTTTAGGGAAATTGGGCCATGTCTGATCTTGCGGCCTCGACGCTTCTCACCAAGGTCAGCCCGGCGCTGCCCATCCACTGGTACTTCGATCCCAAGATTTACGAACTGGAGATGAAACTCCTGTTCCGGAACGGGGCGAACTACGTCGGCCACGAACTCATGGTTCCCAACCGGGGCGACTTCCATGTGCTCGACTGGTTGCACGACG
>CAIXFP010000025.1 GCA_903918705.1 uncultured Pseudomonadota bacterium | reverse complement strand
CTCCGACGGTGCCTCCGCCACGGAGATCGCGCTGAAGATGAGCTTCCACTTCTGGCGCAACAGCGGGCGCGCTGAGAAGACCGGCTTCGTTTCGCTCAAAAACGGCTACCACGGCGAGACTCTGGGCGCCTTGTCGGTGACCGACGTGGCTCTGTTCAAGGAAACCTACGCGCCTCTGCTACGCCATTCCCACCAGGCCATGAGCCCCGATTCGCGCCTGGCCGAACCGGGCGAGTCGGCCCGGGACTATGCCCTGCGCGCCGCCGCCGACCTGGAGGCGTATCTGGCCCAATACGCCGACACGACCGCGGCGCTTATCCTGGAACCCCTGGTACAGGGGGCGGCGGGCATGGCCATGTACCCGCCCGTGTACCTGTCCCGGGTGCGTGAGTTGTGTGACCGCTACCAGGTACACCTGATCGCCGACGAGATCGCGGTGGGCTTCGGTCGCACGGGAACGCTGTTCGCCTGCGAGCAGGCTCGTCTCCTTCACCCTCCGCAGGCCGCGTCCTGGGGGCCGTCGCTGGCTCGCCAAGGCGAGCGCTTGGTAGTGCCATCAGAGGGCCGGGTAGAAGGAACACGGGTTGGTCGACCGGAAACGCATGATCCGGCCGCGCGCCCTCTCCCCCAGGAGGGGAGGGGAGTGAGCGACATCGCCGATTTCCTCTGTCTCTCCAAGGGCATCACCGGCGGCTACCTGCCTCTTTCGTGTGTGCTCACCACGGACTGCGTCTACCAAGCGTTCTACGACGACAGCACCGCGCGCGGATTTCTCCACTCCCATTCCTACACCGGCAATCCGCTCGCCTGCCGCGCCGCCCTGGCGGTGCTGGACATCTTCGAGGAGGATGGCGTAATCGCCGCCAACCGCGTGAAAGCGGCCCGCTTCAGCGAATTGCTGGGAGAGGTGGCCGCCCACCCGCGCGTGGGGAACTTTCGCCACACCGGCATGATCTGGGCCTTCGACGTGGTCGACGCAATTCCCGGCTTCGCCGCGGAATTTCATCGCCGCGCCCTGGAGTTAGGTGTATTTATCCGCCCCATCGGCGCGACGGTGTATTTCATGCCACCCTATGTCATCGATGAAGACGAAATGCGCCTGTTGGCCGAGACCACGCTGGCCTGCCTGAACCCTCATGGCCGATGAGCCGTTCCGAAACATGAAGGCCATGGCCATGCCAGCCCCTCTTCGATCGCGGGAGAGGGACGTGGCGTGAGTCGCTACGCGGCCGTTACCACCCATCTGGAGACTCCCATGCACCACCGCGCCTTGTTCCTGTCGCTCGCACTGGTCGCCACGCCCCTCTACGCCGCCGGGCATTCTCTGCACGTCGTCGATACCCTGGAACAACGCTCGCCGATCCGTCTCACCGCCACTCAGAAATCCCACATCCATCTGGAAATGCGCATGTTCCTGTCGAATGTGCAATTGATCGTCAACGGCATCGCCAACAACGACATGAAGATGGTTGCCGTGGCGGCCCACGAGGCCGGAATGGCCGCCACCCAGGACGCGCCGGCCAAGCTGAGCGAGAAATTGCCGCCGGCCTTCAACCAGATGCGTCTGGCCACCCACAAGGCGTTCGATGATCTGTCCCGGGACGCCGACAGCCTGGGGGATTCCGCTCAGGCGCTGAAACAACTCGGCCAGATCATGAACAACTGCGTGAACTGCCACTCCACCTATCGGCTGGAGACAGGGAGGCGCTGATGGACCTCTTCAACGTTTTCCACCTGGAATGCTCGCGCCGCCTGCCGTGCCTGCCGGCGGAACATCCCTGTTCGCGCCTGCACGGCCACTCCTTCCGCGTCGAAGTGCGCCTGCGCGGGCCCCTGGACCCGGAATTCGGTTGGGTGTGCGACTTCGCCGACGTGCAGGAGGCCTGGCAGCCGATCCACGCGGCCCTGGATCACCGCTGCCTCAACGAGATCCCCGGTCTGGAAAATCCCACCAGCGAACTGCTCGCCGTGTGGCTGTGGGACCGACTGAAGCCTACCTTGCCGCTGTTGGCCAAGGTGGTGGTGATGGAGACCCACGCGTCCGGCTGCGCCTATACCGGCGATTGAGGCGCATTTCTCCCGCCGGGCTTCGCCCGAACCCCTCAGCCACTCAGCCGGGGAGAGACTTGTTCTGGCACACTGCGCCCGCATATGAACGACGTTTCAATTCCACTTTTGCGAGGTCATGCATGACAGTCTGGTCCGACACACTGGCCGCCCGCGGCGCCGCCCTGACCGGCGCCGGCGTCGCCGATTTCGGCGATGCCGCCGGTGAACTGCGCGCCGCCCGCGACGGCGCCGTGCTCGCCGATCTTTCCCACTACGGCTTGATCGCCTTCTCCGGCGAGGAAGCGCAGACCTTTCTCCATGCCCTGATCAGCAACGACCTGCGCGGCCTGCGCGAGAACGCCGCCGTGTTTGCCGCCCACCTGTCGCCCAAGGGGCGCATGCTGGCCAATTTCCTGGTGCTGAAACGGGCGGGCGACGTGCTGGTGATGCTGCCCGCGTCCCTGCGCGAGTCCATGCAGAAGCGCCTGTCCATGTTCATCCTGCGCGCCAAGGTGAAGGCGCGTGACGCCAGCAACGAGTGGGTGCGCCTGGGCCTCTCCGGTCCCGGCTCCAGCGCCGCCGTGGCCGCCCTGCTGGGCCAGGCCGTGCCGGAGGGCATCATGGCCATGGCTCAGGCGGATAGCGCTTTCGCGATTCGCCTGGGTGACGAGCGCTTCGATCTTTTCGTCGCTCCCGATGCCGCGTCCACTGCCTGGGAAAAACTTGCCGCGACCCACCGCCCGGTGGGGGCGCCGGCCTGGGACTGGCTGCTGGTGAACGCCGGGATACCCTCCGTGCTGCCGCAGACCCAGGATGCTTTCGTGCCGCAGATGGCGAACATGGAAGTGCTGGGCGGGGTGAGCTTCACCAAGGGGTGCTACCCCGGCCAGGAAATCGTGGCGCGCAGCCAGTACCTGGGCAAGGTCAAGCGCCGCCTCTATCTGGCCCACGTCGATGCCGCGGCCACGCCGGGTGACGAGTTGTTCAGCCCGGAGTTGCCCGACCAGGCCGCAGGCAGCATCGCCAACAGCGCGCCGGCGCCGGGCGGCGGCCATGACGTGTTGGCCGTGGTCCATGGCAGCAGCGTGGAAGCAGGCGAAGTGCATCTGGGCCGTCGCGATGGCCCCCGCCTGAACTTCCGAGCGCTGCCTTACCCCGTTACAGCCTGACTCCCCGCGCCAGGCGCGGGGGGGGGAATGCGGCTTATCGGGTGGGTTCCGCCTGGCGCAGGAACATCTGCAACAGCGCGGCCGGGTCCAGCGGCGCGGCGGGGGCTTGCCCGGTCGTGGCGGGAGCCGCCGTCGGAGCAGCCGGCGCGGGGCCGGCCGCCGGCGCCGCGGCTTCGTTGGCGGGCGCTTTCGCGGCGGGCTGCATCATGAACGGCAGGAAGGGAAACTGGGGTTGCTGCGCCGTGGCTTGGGCGGGCGTGGCTGGCTGGCTGGGTGCCGTGGGCTGCGCATAGGCCTGGGGCATGGGCGGGAAGTAGGAGGGCGACGGATTCTGAGCCGGCTGTTGTGGCGCCGGGGCCTGGAATGGCAGGAAGAAGGGTAAGCCGGACTGCTGCGGCGCCTGGCTGGCCTGTGGGTAGGCATAGCCCTGCTGGTAGGGGTTGCCCTGTTGGTAGGGGTTAGCCTGCTGGAAGGGATTGATCTGCTGGAACGGATTGCCTTGCGCGTAGGGCGAGGCCTGTTGCGGCATCGGGAAGAAACCGGGCTGGCTGTTTTGCGGCGCGGCAAAAGGCAGACTGGGCATGTTCGGGATGGAAGGGGTGAAGCCGCCATAACTGGGCATGCCGTAGCCCTGGGTCTGGAACGGCAGGCCCGAGTTCTGCTGGAACAAGGGGTTGCCGGAGAAGGGGCCGCCCATGTAGGGGCTGCTCAACGGGTTGATATAGCCGCCGGTGAGCAGGCCCGGGGCCATTTGCAGAGCCGGGCCGCCGAGGGCGCTCAGCGCCGCCAGGCCGCCGAGGCTGAGCAAGGGGTTGGAGAGGGGGTTGAAGCCGCCGTATCCACCATATCCACCGTAACCGCCGAAGGGATTGAACGAAGGCGCGGGCGCCAGCATGGCCAGGGGGTTCATCATGTTATCGAAACCGGCCTGGGCTGAACCGGCGACAGCAACGAGCAAGAGTGGGGCTAAACGTTTCATGGAAGTCTCCAATCTGTTTGGGGGGAGAACCGGGCTGCGTTGCTTCCGGCGGGGCCGGTATGGCCGTCGCCCGCGCCGGGTTGGGCGCGGGCCGGGGTGTTACAGGTCGCCGTTGGCGGCGGCCTTCATGATGACGTCCATCTTGTCGCGGATATCCACGGCATATTTCAGCAACTCGGTGGGCGCGCCCATCTTGCCGGAGATGGAATCCAGCCAGGCGGTATTCCAGTCCAGGGTCAGCACCCAGATGTTCTTGTCGGCGTCTTCCATGATGGCGATGCGACAGGGCAGGAAGACGATGGCTTCCGGGGCGTACTTCAGTACCTCGCGACCGGCGGCGATGTCGCAGTAGTGGTAGACCTCCACGCGCGGCGCGTCCTTGTCGCCCAGCACGGCCTGGATGTCCTTCCACATCGGGCTCTCGCCGACTTTCTTGAAGTTGAGCTGGTTGGCGCGCAGTTCCATGGACTGCTTGACGTCATCGAAGCTGAGGCCAGGTTTGGCCTTGTACTTGATCGCCATGAGGTTCATGACGTCCTTCACGTCCATGCGCGTGACCATGTTCATCATGGGCATCATCTTCTTCATCAGCGCCGCCTTCTCCTCCGGCGGGATGGTGCGGGACATCTCGTAGGGCCGGGTGCCGCGACCGCCGGGAGAAACCGGCAGGATCATGGGGCCCGCGGAAATGGGCACGTTGGCCAGGTAGGGGTTGGCGGCGGGGGCTTCCTGCGCCAGGGCGGGTACGGTCAGCGACAAGGCCAGCGTGGCAAGCAGCGTATGCTTCAGATGTTTCATATTGTTCGTCCTTCCTCTTTGAAACCGGTTAGATGGGGCGACTACTTCGGTGCGACGGTGGTGAGACCCAGCATTTTCCAGTCCTGGATCCCCCCACGATACCACTTGAGTTTCTGGGCCGGATAACCCATGGCGAGCAATTGCTTGATGTTGGTGGGAGATTGCCCACACCAGGGGCCATTGCAATAAAGCACCAGGGTCTTGGCGTTTTCGAAATTCCACAAACTGCCCTGGCGTGCGGCGCCGAAGCGCAGGATCAGCGTATCGGCGATTTTCTCCGTATCGGTATGGGCCGGATGCAGTTCCTGCCAGGGTATCACCACCGCGCCCGGAATGATGCCGGAACGCAGGGGCCAGTCGCTGTCGCGGGAGTCGATGACCAGGACGCCGGGGTCATGGCCGATCTTTTTCAGATAGTCGAGCATCTCCAGTTCGCCGATGGTTTCCACCCCGGGGGCCAGTTGCATGGGCTGGACGCAGTAGGGCGGACAGGGGCGGGAGGTCAGGGAATAGTCCGGATCGATCATGTTGTCAGTATCCGGATTACGCTCGATCCGGATCATCCGGCCCTGGTTCAGCACCTCCACCGCCTTGACGGCGGCGGTGATGTTGACCGTTTTTTCGTTGGCGGAGACGAGTTGGGGGTTGGCCCAGAACAGGCCAAACCCCGCCGCGATGATGAAGGCTTTCATGTCAGCTACTCCGCTGCGCGTGGAGGCGGCATTGTGGCCGGCCCGAGTGGAGGCCGGCAAGGGGTGCCATGGCGATAGTTGCCGGCTCCCGGTCTCAGTCCAGATACTCGAATACCTTCACGACCTTGGCGACGCCGCTGGTTTTCGCGGCGATCTCGGCGGCGGCATTGCCTTCGTCCCGTTTGACCAGGCCCATCAGATAAACGGCCTTCGCTTCGGTGACCACCTTGACCTGGTTGGCGCTGAAACGGTTGTCGTCCAGGAAGCGGGTCTTGACCTTGGCGCTGACGAAGGAATCGTTGCTGCGCGCCACGATGGTGCTGACTCCCGCCACGGCGATCTCGTCCTGAATTAAGCGCACGTTGGGGACTTCCTTGACGATCTGCTCCACCTTGGCGCGGGTGGCGGCGTCGACCGCTTCACCGGTGAGCAATACCAGGCGGTTGAAGCTGGTGACGTTGACATGCACCCCTTCCTTGTAGGCGTCGTGGATGCGGCCTTCCGCCTTGAGTTCGATCTCCTCGTCCATCAGGTAGGTAGCCGTGGTGCGCCGGTCATCGGCCATCAGCGCGCCGGTGCCCATGCCCACCGCGACAACGGGCACGCAGCCGGAAAGTTGGGCAATGGTCAGGCCCAGCAGGGCGGTCAGGATCAGTCTTCGCATGGTTCAGGCTCCTAGCAGTAGGTAATCGATGCCATCGCACAGGCTGTGGATGGCGCGCAAATGCAGTTCTCGGGTATGGGCGGGAGACAGGCCGTGGGCACAGATCACCGCATCGTCCTCGCGCAATGCATCCGCCAGGGCACCACCCTCGCCGCCGGCCAGGACCACAACCAGCATGTCGCGATCCTGGGCCGCGCGCAGGGCTTCGAGCAGCGCCGGGGCATGTCCGGTTCCCGAGATCGCCAGAAATACATCGCCGGAATGGCCCAGGCATTCGATCTGGCGCACCAGGGCGCTGCCCGGATCGCAGTCGTCGGCCAGCGCCGCGGCTTCGCCATCGAGTGCGAAAGCGGCCAGGCCGGGACGCGCCTGCCGGTGCTGGTTGCACAGCAGGGACGCGAACAGGCGGGCGCAGTCGCGGCTTCCGGCCTGGCCGCAGGCGAGAATTTTGCCTTCGCGCATGAGGCTGCCCACCATCATTTCCGCCGCCCGCGCGATGGGCTCGGCGAGCTGGTCGATGGCGCCGCGCTGGGCCTCGATGGCGTCGATAAAGTTGGCGTGGATGTGATCTTGCAGGGACATGGCGCCGCATTATAGCGGTGCCGGTCAAGCCCCCATGACCGCGCGCAGCCACTCCAGGCGGCCGCCCTGGATCAGCACGGCGTCGAAGCGGCAGGGCGCGTCGATGTTGTGGCGGACGAGATAATGCTGGGCGGCGAGCCGGATGCGGGCCTGTTTGGCGGCAGTGATGCTGGACAGCGCGCCGCCGAAGTTGCCGCTGGCGCGCTCGCGCACTTCCACGAACACGATGCCGGCCCCGTCGCGCAGGATCAAATCGATCTCGCCGCCGCGGCAACGGTAATTGCGCGCGAGCAATTGCAGCCCGCGCGCCCTCAGGTAATCCGCCGCCGCCTGTTCCGACGCCATGCCTTTGAGCATGTTCTCCTTCCGTTTTTCGCTACACTGCCGCGAGCTTACCCGCCCTGACGCCATGTTCGACACCCCCCAGGCCGCCCGCCCCGGCACCCTCTACATCGTCGCCACCCCCATCGGCAACCTGCGCGACCTGACCCTGCACGCCCTCGATGTGCTGCGCACGGTGGATCTGATCGCCGCCGAGGACACCCGCAACAGCCAGGGGCTGCTTTCCGCCTACGGCATCTCGGCGCGTCTCACCCCCGTGCATGAGCACAACGAGCAAGCCGCCGCCATCCGCCTGGTGGCCACGCTTCAGGAAGGCAAGAGCGTGGCCTACGTCTCGGACGCCGGCACGCCCGGCATCTCCGATCCCGGTGCCCGCCTGGTGGCGGCGGCGCGGACGGCCGGCGTGGCGGTGGTACCCATTCCGGGCGCCAGCGCGGTGGCCACCGCCCTGTCGGTGGCCGGGCTGGAGTCGCCCTGGCTGTTCTACGGTTTTCTCCCGGCCAAAACTTCCGGCCGGAAAAAGGAACTGGAGGCCCTGCGCGACCTGCCCTACGCCCTGGTGTTCTACGAGGCGCCGCATCGCATCGAGGAAACCGTGGCGGATCTGGCCGCGGTGCTGGGGGAAACACGGCGCATTCTGTTCGCGCGGGAACTGACCAAGCGCTTCGAACAACTGCACGCCTGCCCGTTGGGCGAAGCCGCTGCCTGGCTGGAAGCTGACGAATACCACCGGCGCGGCGAATTCGTCCTGGTCCTCGATCCGCCCGCGGCACGGGAACCCGATGACGACGGCGCGGCGCGCCGGGTGCTGGCCCTGCTCCTGGAAGAGCTGCCGGTGAAGCAGGCCGCGCACCTGGCGGCGAAACTCACCGGGGCGCGCAAGAATGCCCTCTACCAACTTGCCCTGGAAATGAAACAAGACCATGAATGACCTGACTTTGATCCGCCCCGACGACTGGCACGTCCACCTGCGCGACGACGCCATGTTGGCCGCCGTCCTGCCCGACACCGCGCGGCAGTTCGCCCGCGCCATCGCCATGCCCAACCTGAAGCCGCCGGTGCGAGCGGTGGCGGACGCGGCCGCCTACCGGGAACGCATCCTCGCGGCCCTGCCGGCGGGCTTGAAGTTCGCACCCCTGATGACCCTCTACCTCACCGACAACACCCTGCCGGACGAGATATTCAAGGCGAAGGCCAGCGGTTTCGTCCACGCCGTGAAATACTACCCGGCCGGCGCCACCACCAACTCCGATTCCGGCGTCACCGCCATCATGAAGGTACAGGGGGCGCTGGAAGCCATGCAGGAAGCCGGCCTGCCGCTGCTGCTGCACGGCGAGGTAACCGACCCGGCGGTGGATGTGTTCGACCGCGAGGCGGTGTTTATCGACACGATCCTGGAGCCGCTGCTCACACGCCTGCCGCGCTTGAAAGTGGTGCTGGAGCACATCACCACCCGCCAGGGGGCCGAGTTCGTCGCCTCCGCCCCGGGCAACGTCGCCGCCACCGTCACCGCCCACCATCTGCTGTACAACCGCAACGCCATGTTCCAGGGCGGCATGCGGCCGCATTACTACTGCCTGCCGGTGCTGAAGCGCGAGACCCACCGCGCAACCCTGATCGCGGCGGCCACCAGCGGCAATCCGAAATTCTTCCTCGGCAGCGACAGCGCCCCCCACGCCCGCGCCGCCAAGGAGGCCGCCTGCGGTTGCGCCGGCCTCTACACGGCCCATGCCGCCATCGAGCTGTACGCGGAAGCCTTCGACCTGGCCGGCGCCCTGGAGCGGCTGGAAGCCTTCGCCAGCTTCCATGGCCCGGATTTTTACGGCCTGCAGCGCAATACCGACACCCTCACCCTGCGCCGGGAAACCTGGACCGTGGCCCCGGATCATGCGGCCGGCGTGGTGCCGCTGCGGGCGGGGGAAAGCGTGGCATGGAAGGTGGTGGGGTAGGCGGGAGCGAAAGTAATGACCCTGGCCGCCGTCGAGGATAAGCGGCCAGCCGTTATAATTCGTGGCCTGACGTATCCGCCTCCACGCCACATCCCATGCCCGCCGCCCACGCCTCCGTTGCTCCCGATCTCAAATCCCGGCTGATCGCCCTGCTCGAACAGTCCTTGCGTCAGGTTGCCGCCGATGCGATGCCCGTGATCGAACTGGAGCGGCCCAAACAGGCCAGCCATGGCGACTTCGCCTGCAACGTGGCGATGCAGTTGGGCAAGGCCCTGAAGCGTAATCCGCGCGAACTGGCCCAGGCGCTGATCGCCGCCCTGCCGGCAGCGGACATCCTGGAAAAGGCGGAGATCGCCGGCCCCGGCTTCATCAACCTGTTTCTCAAGCCCGCCGCCTGGCAGGGGCTCGCCGCCCAGGTGCTGGCGGCGGGCGCCGAATTCGGGAGTAGCCGCGTGGGCGGCGGCGAGAAGGTGCAGGTGGAGTTCGTCTCCGCCAACCCCACCGGCCCGCTCCACGTCGGCCACGGCCGCGGCGCGGCCTTCGGCGCCAGCCTGTCCAACGTACTGAAACTGGCCGGCTACGACGTGCAGCGGGAGTACTACGTCAACGACGCCGGCCGCCAGATGGACATCCTGGCGCTGTCCACCTGGCTGCGCTACCTGGCCCTGTGTGGCGAGACCGTGGCCTTCCCGGGCAATTGCTACCAGGGTGACTACGTCAGGGACATGGCGGCGAGCATCCACGCGCTACACCAGGAACGCTACAAACGCGCCGCCGCCGAGGTGGTCGCCGGCGTGCCTGCTGCCTCCGACGATGCCGAAGGCCATCTCGACGGCCTCATCGCCAACGCCAAGCGCTTGCTCGGAGCCGACTACGCCTACATCCACGGCCACGCCCTGGAGGAACAGTTGGGCGACTGCCGCAACGATCTGGCCGAATTCGGCGTCACCTTCGATTCCTGGTTCTCCGAGCGCACCCTGCACGAGTCCGGCCTGATCGACCGCGCCGTGGCGCAGATGCAGAAGCACGGCCACATCTACGAACAGGACGGCGCCCTGTGGTTCCGCTCCACCGCCTTCGGCGACGAGAAGGACCGGGTGGTGCGGCGCGAGAACGGCATCTACACCTATTTTGCCGCCGACATCGCCTACCACATCAACAAGTTCGAGCGCGGCTTCACTCGCGTCCTGGACATCTGGGGCGCCGACCACCACGGCTACATCCCGCGGGTGAAGGGGGCGCTGTTCGCCGCCGGCCTCGACGCCGACCGCCTCACCGTGGCCCTGGTGCAGTTCGCCGTGCTCTACCGCAACGGCCAGAAGGCCTCCATGTCCACCCGCTCCGGGGAATTCGTCACCCTGCGCGAACTGCGCGCCGAGGTGGGCAACGACGCCGCCCGATTCTTTTATGTGTTGCGCAAGTCCGAACAGCACCTGGATTTCGACCTGGACCTGGCCAAGTCCCAGAGCAACGACAACCCGGTCTACTACATCCAGTACGCCCACGCCCGCATCTGCTCGGTGATGCATGCCTGGGGCGGGGTGGAGCGCGATCTCCTGGACGCCGACGCCAGCCTGCTCGGGGCGCCCCAGGAGCTGGCCCTGCTCAAGCGCCTGGCGGAGTTTCCGGAAACCGTCACGGCGGCCGCCAGGGAGTTGTCGCCCCACGTGATCGCCTACTACCTCAAGGACCTGGCCGCCGACCTGCATGGCCTCTACGTCGCGGTGCGTTTCCTGGACGCGGACGAGGCGGTGAAACAGGCGCGCCTGCTGCTGGTCGCCGCCACCCGCCTGGTACTGAAGACCGGCCTGGGCCTGCTGGGCGTGTCGGCGCCGGAGAAGATGTAAGCCATGTCCCGGCGCGAGACCAAACCGGCCCATCGCGAGGAATCCCGACGCGACGGGAAACCCGGCGGGATGCTGGCGGGGGTGCTGATCGGCCTGGTGATCGGCCTACTGGTGGCCGCCGGGCTGGCCTGGTATTTCAACATCAGGAAGGTCGATCTCAAGCCGGTGGACCAGGCGCCGACAAGCGAAGCGCCGGCACGCCCCGAGGCCGGGGAACTGCCGGCGGAACCCTTGAACAGCCGCGCACCGCCCAGCCACCCGGCCACCGAGAAAACACCGGCCAAGCCCAAGCCCCATGGAGCAAAGCCGGCTGAACCGGGCAAGAGCGCCAAGCCCGAGGGCGGGCACGCTCCCATCATTGAACACAGCCCGCCCAAGGCGAGCGAGCCCACCTCACGGGTGCCGCTGACCTTCTATGGCATCCTGCCCGGCGAAAAGCCGGCCAAGCCGGTGGAACCACCCCAGCCCAAGGAACTCTGGTGGCTGCAGGTGGCGGCCCTGAAGAACCCGGGCGACGCGGACAAGCTGAAGGCGCGTCTGGCTCTGCTGGGTCTGGCAGTGTCCACCCAGAAGGTGGACAGCGCCGGCCAATCCCTCTACCGGGTGCGGGTGGGGCCCTACCGGCGGGATGAGGACGCCTTCGCCGACCTGGACACCCTGTCGACCAATAATTACGAACCGCGACTGTTCAAGGAACCGGTGCCGGGAGCCACGCCGTGATCCGGCTGGCGCTTTGGTTGCTTCTGCTCTGCGTCGGTTTCCCCGTCGCCGCCGCGCAATGGGGCGAGGATTACGTGGAGCTGCCGGCACAACCGACCGCGGCCAAACCGGGCCAGGTCGAGGTGCTGGAATTCTTCTGGTATGGCTGCCCGCACTGCTACCACCTGGAGCCCGAGCTCAACGCCTGGGTCGGAAAACTGCCGAAAAACGTCGTGTTCAAGCGGGTGCCGGCCATCCTCGACGACGCCTGGATGCCCCTGGCGCGAGCCTTTTTTGCGCTGGATACGATGGGCTTGCGGGAGAGGTTGCATGGCGCGGTGTTTCGCGCCATCCATGTCGAACATCTCGATCTCGACCAGCCGGGTGTTTTCCTCGACTGGGCGGCCCGGCAGGGTGTCGACCGCGGGAAACTGGCCGCGGCCTATGACAGCTTCCTGGTGGACACCGAGGTGATGAAGGCCCGGCAACTGAGCAGCGACTTCAGGATCAACGGCGTCCCCTCCTTCGTGGTTGCCGGCCGCTATGGCACGTCCGCCTATCTTACCGGCGGTGTCCCGCAAACCTTCGAGGTGCTGGACGAATTGATCGCCCAGGAGAGCGGGAGAAAATGAAGGTCAGCGCCGCAGTTGCGCGAGCTTGCCGGACTTGCCGAGCCAGGCGTCGGCATCGGCCGGAGCGGGTTTCTTCTCGCTGATGACCGGCCACACCCTGGCCAGTTCGGCGTTGCGGGCGATGAACGCGCGCTGCGTCTCGGGCACGTCGTCCTCGGCGAAGATGGCCTCCGCCGGGCATTCCGCAACGCACAGGGAGCAGTCGATGCAGGCCTCGGGATCGATCACCAGGAAATTCGGCCCTTCGTGGAAACAATCCACCGGGCACACTTCCACGCAATCCGAATATTTGCAGTTGATGCAGTTCTCGGTGACGACGAAGGCCAT
>CAIXFP010000024.1 GCA_903918705.1 uncultured Pseudomonadota bacterium | reverse complement strand
GTCAGATACCAGGAGCCGACGTCGGTGATCAGGGACAGGAAGGGAGTCGCGATGACCACGCACTTGAACCACATGGGACGCATATAGGCGTGGGTGAAGATGTAGCCGACGATGAAGAAGATGAAGGTGATGGAGAACAGGTGGATGTGGGAGACGCGCACCAGGGTCGGCACGGTCATGCCCGTGTCCGCCGCAGCGACCTTCTGGACTCCTTCCCAAGCCGTGTAGTCAGGCAGATTGGGGTTGGCGGTTTTGTTGTGGCAGACCACGCAATGATCCTGAATGATGGGGTTGATGATCTTGTCGAAGTCTTCCTTCGGGGCGCCTTTGTGCAGCCACGTGAAGATCACCTTCTTGTTTTCGTCGTCCAGCATAGCCGCCATCGGACCCTTGAGGGCGGTTTCCAGCTTGGTGCCTTCCTTGTTGCCGCTATAGGAAATCATCAGGTCTTTGGCCGTGAGGTAGTCCTTGCCGTCCAGGCCGACGTGGGGTCACCCATACCTGGATCATGGCCATGCAGTAGGCAAGGCCGAAGACCAGCAGCACCATGCTGAAGAGAACCCGCGTCGACATGGGCAGGTATTTGAAATACACGGTATTCGCGTTGGACATGGGAAGCTTCCTTTATGACAGGGGTGGGTAAGTCGATAGGTGAAGGTTGTTGAGCAGGTTCGGCAAGGCGCGCTACAGCGAACGGGCCGCTATCAGGTTCGACTACTCGGGCTCAGTCGGGTGTACCACGCCGTGACAACGAAAAACGCCAGGGAAAGTACAACTTCGGACGCGCCGAGCATTCTCGAAATGCCGTGGTCAGTCAGCGCGCGCACCGTGCCTTCAGTGAAGTAAAGCCAGATCAATAGCGTGGACCAGCGATAGGTATAGACGCGGCCATGCAGGATGCCGAACAACGGCAACAACAGCGGCAGAACCTTCAACACCAGCGCGGAGCCGCCGGGGCGCAACGGGGCAAGCCAGAGTTCCCAGGCTACGCAGAGCGCGATCAGGGCGATCAAATTGGCCGAGGCCAGATTGCGCAGAAGGGCGGAAGTCATTCGGCTATTCCGACGAGGTTGCCCGCGCTCCGGGCTGCCTGGGCCAGGGCTACCAGTGCTTGACGCGCCGCGCCGGCATCGGCGACCGGTGTGGCAAACTCGAAGCGCAGGTCGCCGCCATCCGCACGCACGTCGAAGCCATCCGGGTCGATGCCCAGCATGGCCGCATTGCCTGTTTCCATGCCGTGGACATGGCGGCAATAGGCACGCAGGTTGTCGCCGTGATCGGAGTTCATGTGGGCGACGATGTCGCTTTCCTGTGCCGCCAGAGGGCTTTCAGCCAGCAGATAACGATTCGGCTCCACCCAGTAGATCTTGCCGAAGCCGCCGATATAGCGGATGCGCACCGGCTCGATGCGGTAGAACTGAAAATCGTGCATGGTGAAATAAGCTTCCGCCTGCGGGTGGAAACGCAGGTAGCGTGGCCCGAGCGCGTCCTTTCCCGGCAGACGTTCCGCCCGGCCCATAAGCGTAACCCGTCCATTCACCTGCATATCCGGACTATAAGGCTGGACGATCAGGGACACGCGCGGGTCGGCGACAATGTTCCTGGTGTGTTCGGCGATGTCGGAGATCAGGATCACCGGTCGACCGGCATGGTCGAGGATGAACGGGGCTACCGAGCCGAACGGGAAGCCTTCCAGGCGTTTCGACAGGGTCGAAAGCACGCCGCTGTGCTGGCCGCGAGTAAAGCGGCGCGCTTCGTGGCCGATTTCAATGCCGACTTCGTTCATGCCGCCAGCTTCCGTGCTGTTTCCGCCAGGCGCCGGCCCAGAACGTAAGCCAGGCGGCGTTCCTCCTCCGTCACCTGTTCGCCCCCGTCCGGACCGGCCCAGTGGCTGGCGCCGTATGGGGTGCCGCCGGAGCGGGTCTGGTTCAGTTCGGGCGCGGAATAGGGCAGGCCGACGATGATCATGCCGTGGTGCAGCAAGGGCAGCATCATGGTCATCAGGGTGGTTTCCTGGCCGCCATGCATGCTGGCCGTGGAGGTGAACACACAGGCGGGTTTGCCGATCAGGTCGCCGTTCAGCCACAAGCCGGAGGTGCCATCCCAGAAAAGCTTCATGGCCGCCGCCATGTTGCCGAAGCGGGTGGGTGAGCCCATGGCCACGGCCTCGCACTCCTGAAGATCTCGCAGGGTGGCGAAAGGGGCGCCGCTATCCGGCACCAATTTCGCCGGAGCATCGCTCTCGCACATCGCCTTGGGCACCGTACGCACTCGCGCATGCATGCCCTCGACGGATTCAATGCCGTGGGCGATATGCCGCGCCAACTGCTTCACGGATCCATGCAGGCTGTAATAGAGGACCAGGATGTCGTTCATGGGGGCCGGAAAAATGACGTCGGCAGCATGCTAACGCAGCCGGTCCGGAGTCTGCGGGGCTTTACAAGAACTTGACCAGGGTTTGCGCCGGGCTGTTGCGATACCACTGCCAAGCGGTCAAGGGGGTGAAGTGCACCCCGGCGATAGGAATATGCGACGGTTTGACCTTGAACTGTCCCGTGCCGTAGGTCGGGCAGAGTGAAGCGTGCTCAGCAACGCTTCGGGTAGCCGGGCAGGCCGCGCTATTACCTGTCCGGGGGGCTGTAACAAACGGATGCGCGGGCATGGCTCGAAAGCAAATGCACGGTAGCATCGCGCGTCGCCTGCTGGCGACCCACCTGACAGGAGACCGTATGAAAATAGAAACTCTGGCCGTACATGGCGGCTATTCCCCGGAACCCACCACCAAGGCTGTGGCGGTGCCCATCTATCAGACCACGTCCTACGCTTTCGATTCCACCCAGCACGGAGCCGATCTGTTCGACCTGAAGGTGCCGGGAAATATCTACACCCGCATCATGAACCCCACCACCGATGTGCTGGAGCAGCGTGTGGCGGCCATGGAAGGCGGCATTGCCGGCCTGGCCCTGGCCTCCGGGATGGCGGCCATCACCTACGCCATCATGACCATCGCCGAGGCGGGGGATAACATCGTCACCTCCAGCACGCTCTATGGCGGCACCTACAACCTGTTCGCCCACACTCTGCCGCGCTACGGCATCGAAGTACGCTTCGCCGATTACCGCGAACCGGACAGCTTCGCCTCCCTGATCGATGGCCGCACCAAGGCGGTATTCTGCGAATCCGTGGGCAATCCGCTCGGCAACGTCACCGATTTCGAGAAGCTTGCGGAACTGGCTCACGCCCACGGCGTGCCCCTGATTGTCGACAACACGGTGCCCACGCCCTACCTGTGCCGCCCCTTTGAGCACGGGGCCGACATCGTCGTGCACGCCCTGACCAAATATCTGGGCGGCCACGGCAACAGCATCGGCGGCATGATCGTCGACTCCGGCAAATGTCCGTGGGCTGAACACAAGATCCGTTTCGCTCGTCTCAACGAACCGGATGCCTCCTACCACGGCGTCGTCTATACCGAGGCCCTCGGTCCCGCCGCCTACATCGGCCGCGCCCGCGTGGTGCCGCTACGCAACATGGGCGCGGCCATCAGCCCATTCAACAGCTTCCTTATCCTGCAGGGCATCGAGACCCTGCCGCTGCGCATGGACCGCACCTGCGACAACGCCGTGGCGGTGGCGAGTTACCTGAAAGGCCACCCGAAGGTGGCCTGGGTGCGTTACGCCGGTCTGGCCGATTCACCGAGCAAGGCGTTGGCCGACAAATACCTGGGCGGCAAGGCCTCCGGCATCGTCTCCTTTGGCATCAAGGGCGGCCGTGAAGCCGGTGGAAAATTTATCGACAAACTCGGTCTGATCGTCCGCCTGGTCAACATCGGCGACACCAAGAGTCTGGCCTGCCACCCCGCCACCACGACCCATCGACAACTTTCCCCGGCGGAACTGGCCAAGGCGGGTGTGAGCGAGGACATGGTGCGGCTGTCCCTGGGTATCGAGCATATCGATGATCTGATCGCCGACATCGAACAGGCGCTGGCAGCGGCGGGGTAAACCTAAGGGTACCGTTACCAGCCGAAATGTTTCGGTACCCGTTCGCATGAACCCGGATTTTTAATTAGGACAAATTGCCCTGATTGCGGCAGATGTCTAATTCTACTTTGTCACATTTCCAGGGAGACATCGGGCCCCATGGGTGATACAACAAGTCATTGTTTTTTCACGGTAATTAACCATGGCTCCGTGAAATTGACTGTCCCACCCTTGCGAGTGTCCTTGGCGGCCTTCCTGAAGCCCTTGGCGCTCATCTCGACCGATTTTCCGGTTTTTTCATCACCCGCACCCGCGACGTCTCCCAGACCTTCCGCGCCTATGTGCGCGGCCTCTTCCAATCCGAGCGCGGCAACATGCTGCGCATGAGCGAAGTCAACGCGGCCGATCATCAGGCCATGCAGCACATGCTTACCTCCGAGTGCGTGGACTGGGCCGGGTTGCGCGGCGTCGTGGCGGCGGAGGCCAATGGCTTGCTGGGCGGTGATGACGCGGTGTTCATCATTGATGAGAGCGGCTTCGCCAAGAAGGGCGAAGCCTCGGCCGGCGTGGCGCGGCAGTGGAATGGCCGCCTCGGCAAGGTGGACAACAGCCAGGTTGGGGTATTCGCCGCCCTGTGTCGGGGCGAGATGTCTTGTCTGATCGATAGTCGCCTGTATCTGCCACTCTCCTTGGTGTCGGACTCCGAGCGGTGTAAGCAGGCGGCGGTCCCGAAGGCGGAGCAGCGCTATCGTGCCCAATCCGAGTTGGCCCTGGAAATGGTGGACGAGGCTGACCGGCGCGGCGTGCGCTATGGCGACGTCGCCGTGGATGGCGGCTACGGCAAGGAACCCGCTCCCTGCGTGGCCTGGATCGCCGGGGCAAGCGTTTCGTCGCGGATGTGCACAAGGATCAGAGGGTGTACCTGGAAGACCCGCAACTGCGCCTGCCCGAGTGGTCGGGGCGTGGTCGCTGCCCGACACGTCCCGTTACGACGGGGGTACCGGTACGGGTCGATGCCTGGGCGGCGGCACAACCGGCGTCGAGCTGGCGGCGCCTGGTCTTGCGCGAAGGGGAGAAGGGCCTGATCGCCGCGGAATATCTGCATGCCCGTGTGTGGCTGTGGGCTGGCGAGGAGGCGATGGCCCATGGATGGCATCTGCTGGTGCGCCGCGAGATCGGGGCGAAGGCGGTGTCGCACTATTGCCTGTCGAACGCACCGGAGACGGTCGAACTCAAGGCCCTGGCGCGGGTCCAGGCGCAACTCTTCTTCATCGAGCATTGCTTCCGGGAGACGAAGAGCGAGTGCGGTATGGCCGACTATCAGGTGCGGCGCTGGGATGCCTGGCATCACCACATGGCCTTGGTCATGCTGACTGCGCTGTTTCTGGTCCGCTGCTGCGCAGGCAATACACCCCGGGATCGGTCAGCATCGTCCCCGCCACCGGCTGCTGTTCCCAGGCCAGCCCGGTTACCACGGTTCCCTCCGGATTCGTCTCCAGGGTGACGGCGTAATGCCGCCCCACCCCGAAACTGCGTTGCTTCAACTTGCCGATGCGCTCCTGGATCAGCGCCGGGCGCTTCTCCCCGCGCGGGCTGGCGAGCCCCGCCGCCAGCTTCGCCAACCCGGCCTCGAAGCGCTCGCAAAAGCGCCGGTTGATACCCTTCTCCTTCTCCTCCCGGCGCGCCGAATGGCAGTAAAGGCGGACTTCGCCGACCTCCGCATCGACCACCTTCCTCACCCGCAAGGTCTCACCCCCCCGCCGTGGTCACCGTCGCCGCCCCCTCCGGCTGGATGCGCCCGGCCTCCCGGCTCACCACCAGGTAGCGGTAGCCACGGGTGAGCCCCAGGCATTGCCAGTTTGCCGCGCGGTAACAGCCGCCGTGAAACCGAGAGGGATCGACAAAGGTCTCGGCCAGCAACACGGGATG
>CAIXFP010000023.1 GCA_903918705.1 uncultured Pseudomonadota bacterium | reverse complement strand
GCCCACATCGTAGACCTTGTTGCTGATGTCCCAGGCGCGCCGGGCCGCCTGGGCGGAATCCTTCTGGTCCTTGAGGCGCCGCTCCGCCATGCGGACCGAAGCCAGGGCGCTTTCCACCTCCTTCATGGCCTGGTTGATGGTGCGCGCGTAGGTTTCCACCATTTCTTCCCGGACCGCCTGGGAGTAGATCTGGTCGTTCTTCTTGCGGCCGCTGTCGAAAATGCTGACGGTCACGCTGTCCACCACGTTCCAGAACAAGGCCGTGGGCGTGAACAGGCGGGACAGGGAAACGCTGCTGTAGCCGGCCTGGGCCGACAGATCCATGGGCGGCAGAAGGCGCGCCCGGGCCACGTCGACATCTGCGTCCGCGCTGAGGAGCTGCGCCTCGGACACCCGGATATCGGGACGCCGCAGCAGCAAGGCGGAGGGCAATCCGGGCAGGGCCTGCGGGACGGTCAGGGAATCGAGGCCGTCGTCGGACAGGTTGAGATTTCCCGGCACGGTTCCGACCAGGTTGGCCAGGGCGCCGATGACATCGAGGCGCTGTTGTTCCAGGGCGGGTATCGTCGCCCGCACGGAAAAGATCGCCGCTCGCTGCTGTTCGAGTTCGGACAGGGTGGCATCGCCCGCCTTGACCCGCTTTTCGATGGTGGACAGGGTGGCGTTCAGGATTTCATCGGTCTCCAGCGCGATTTTCAGGCGATCGTTGAGAGACAGGAATTCCACGTAATTGGCGGCGAGGTTGGCGGCCAGGTTGCGCTGCACGTTTTCCCGCTCGTAGACCGCGCGCCGCAACTGGAAGTTGGCGGACTCCGCCAGGGCTTTCTGTTCACCCCAGATGTCCAGCCGCCAGTCCGCCCGGATGCCGGCCTGCAGCACCGTCTGCGCGGAATTGCCGGTAGCACCGCCGGCGGGCGCCGTGCCGACCGTGGTGCCACCGGGATACTGTTCGGCGACCACCAGAGGCGCGGAAACCGCGGGATATTTGCCGGCACCGGCCTGATCGGCACGGGCCTTGGCCTGAACGATGCGATTCAGGGCGATGCGGATGTCCGGGTTGTTGGAGAGGCCCCGATCGATCAGGCCTTCCAGTTCATTGTTGCCGAAGTAGTGCCACCACTCGATCAGGGGTTCATCCGGCACAGCTAAGTGGCGCTCTGTGGAAGAGGCTGAGTCAGCTGACGCGGACACGATACCGGGCTGACTACCAGCCTGCTTGTAACTCGAAGGTAAAGTGACGTCAGGCTTGCTGTAGGGGCCACTGGGGGTGGAGCAGCCGGACAGGGCCATCGCAAACAGGAACAACAACGATACGGCACGAATTCGACATAGAACGCTCAAAGGCCAGCCACGGATCAGGTCTGCCTGTAGGTTATTGCTTTCATACCACTTAGTAGCCAATGGGGCATTCATGCCGTTGCGTATACGTGCCTGTTCCAGTTTGTGTCACTGCGACCAAGAGGTTGCCCAACCTCGGGCGCGGCGGATTGTCGCTCAGATTCCAAGGATACCGATGCACATTTTCAGCACCGCGGCATCGAAGTGATGATGTCTGGCATCCGGCCTGTAGTATCGGGACAGCATGCAATTTGCTCAGTCGCCGCCCCAGGGGGCCCAATCCTCTCAATTTGGCTACCCTGGCCTCAAGCGGTTGAGTTGTAGGCACCCTTCCGATGATGTTTTGGATGAACGGGATAGGTTTGGCGAGACCGGAGATGAAACAGTGCAGATTGCTTGCATGTTCTGCCAAGTTGGCCAGAAGCTGGATGAGTTCATGCTGAATCACATACCAGCGTTGCATGATTAGTTCGCGTGATTTAGTATTTGTTTTGCGGACATTCAATGACCTTTAGAGGATCTGAATTTTCAAGAAACAAGGCGTCCGCACGTCAAGCATCGCCGGAATAATAAACCAGATCCCGAATCGGGGTTTTTGTAAACACCTGAGATGAAAGCAAGATGACAAAATCCCTAGACATTGGATGCGGCCCCAATCCGAAAAATTTTTTCAATGCCGACGAAGTAAATGGCATTGACGTAAGAGAAAATATTGGCGCCGGCATATTCAAAGCAGATTTGGCAATCGAACCAATCCCATTCCCGGAAGAGACATTTGACTATGTCACCGCACATGATTTTCTCGAACATATTCCACGCGTAATATATATGCCTCATCGTCGCAATTCATTTGTGGAGGTCATGAATGAAATATGGCGTGTATTGAAACCAGGCGGCCAGTTCCTTTCCTTCACCCCTGCCTATCCGCATGGGCCTGCTTTTCGCGATCCGACTCATGTCAACATCATTACCGAGGAAACCTTTCCAATGTATTTTGATGACACCAACCGTTTAGCTACAGTCTATGGGTTCTACGGAGCCTTCAAAATCATAAATCAACAATGGCTAGGCCCACATCTCGTAACATTCATGGTCAAAACGCAACCCAATCATTAATTAAGCGTTCCCTACCGCGTGATTAACAGTAAGCAGCGGGATGTCGAGAGCTACGGAAGGCATGCATTCGCCGGTCTCCGAGATATCTCGCAGCACTTGTGCAACGGAGCGTGGCTTCACGGAAGCTCAGCACCACTCTCGTTCTTTTTAATCCAACTACTAAACCTTTCCAGGCCCTTGTAAAAAACACGCTCGTCGTCCGGACAAGGGTCATCACCAAACCATGGCAGATGCTTGACCTCGAAACCGGGCCCAGCAACACGCAACGCGGTAAAGAACGTCTGTTCACTCGAGACATGGACAGGATTAAAAAGATGGAGAGTAGTGTCTATATCTGCCTTATAAACGCCCGGCTCAATTTCTTCGCCCCAAAAACGGCCCTCCCATTCCAAAAGCGTATAGCCTTTGCCGTAAGAATAATGCATTGGCAATTCAGGTTTTATTGTCTCAGGAGTAGGCAGCGTCAGGGCCGCCCCGACTTTTGCTATTTTGTATTTGCGACTCAACTCGAACAGTCGGAGGAGAAAGTCATCGGCCAGAAATTTCCAATCCAGATCAGGATCGGTATAAAGAAATGGGACATCGCCCAGCATCCTGTATACATGCTGACGGAAGAAATAGTGCGGCCCCAGATTCTCCGGGTAGTATATAGGCAAAACACGGGGATCCGCCCTGACCTTGTTGAGATAGCCTAACAAAGGCGGATAGGTCGAGCGATTGTCGAATATGACAATATTCAGGAATCCCGCCGCCAGAAAACGATTGACGATGTTCTCCAGGTAATAATGTTGGTTGAACGAATTAATGACAACCGGCACCGTCCGCCGCAACAATAATTCAGAGATATTCATCTTGTAAACCTTGCAACAATACAACCACCGCGTGACAACACACCCCACATAAAGCGTGCCCTGACCGCCGCCAACGCGCCCAGCTTAATGCAGGAAAGCACTTCCGGCCTGCATGCCAAGTCCGCACCCCACTAAGTCCAGCCTACGTCAGCCTGTTGCGTTTTTTGAAGCGCCAGTTCATGGATGTGCATATTGCTCTCAGGCGCCTGATTTTCGCTTGCGGCAAGCATGCGCCAATGGGCCATTGCTTCACCCAAACACCCGGCATTTTCCAGTTGCATGGCCAGGACAAAACGCGCCTGCTCGCAACCCGGGTTGTATCCCAGAGAGCGGCGAAATTCAGCGGCGGCCTCCGCATTCTGGCCGATCGTTTGCAGGGCAATGCCCAGGTTATAGGCAGCGGCATAGCGCGAGGTTGAATCATTAGACCTGATCCAGGATCGGTACAGGCCGATAACCGCGTCGAACGCACGTAATGCCACCAGTTTCTCCGCCGTTGCGATCAATTCCAGAATCCCAATGGCCTGCCCACCCCCCAGCATGGGCTGGACAATGCTCGTCGCTTCCCTTGCATGGTCCTGGCATTGGGCGAATTCACGCGCAAGGTCCGCAATCCGCGCCATGGCAATAGCCAACGTCGGCGCTGGATGTATTGCGTAAACGCGCTGACGAGAGGCCAATTCGTCGATCTCCCCTTCTGGTGCCGAACCTGGGTTGTCGAAAAGCCTTGCACCCAGGCGCAGGCTCGGTTCAGAAACCTGGACCACCGTGGCGTGTTGCACTACACGGATTAACCAGTCCCATGCACTATCGCTGTCCATGGCTGGGTCGAACACGCCGGCCTGACTTACAAGTTGCCGATTGAAAATCCAGGGACTGAGTGATGTGGGCCTCTTGATGAAAACCGCATCCCGATCTGACACCGCATCGTCAACAGGAGTAGCAGCTACGCAGGCAAGATCAGCGCCGGAGCGCACTAGGGCTTCCGTAGCCAGGCGCAGATGTTGTGGCAGGAACACGTCGCCCGCATCGAGGAAAGTAATGAATTCGCCGCCTGCCAGACGCAGGGCCGCGTTACGCAACGTAGCCAGAGAAGCCTGTGGGCCGAGCGACAGGAAGTGTATGCCCTCCCCGCCCGGCATCTCGCGAACCGCCTGTTCCTCAAGTTGTCCAGTTGTAGTGACTACGATGACTTCCAACACTGCAATAGGTTGATCCTGATTTGAAATGCTCGCCAGGCTCCTTGCCAGCGCTTCGACACCCTGCCGGGCAAACACGATGAGGCTGAACTGTGTCGGCACCTGCCTCGCAGGGGCCAAGGCCCGCTCGCGAATGTCGCGCATCTGATCCCTCAGGAATGCATCGGGGACGAATTGCCGTTGCAGGTGCCCATTCTCGATCAGGTCAATCCAGCCCTGGATCACCACCGGCCAGGAGTAACACTGCCGCCAGTGGCGCTGGCCGAGATCAGCCAGCGCGGAGGTCAGCCCACGATCCGCGGCGAGGGTTGCAATCACGGCACTAAAACGGTCCAAGGTCTGAATCACGCCTCCCATGTGGTCATGGACGGCCCCGCACTCCGGTGTTGCCAGCCAAGGTTTGCCCAGGGACATGGCCTCCAATATGGTGTTGGGCGAACCTTCGCCCAAGGATGCCAGCACCACCAGGTCGGCTGCCCGCATCGCGGCGGCGACCCACTCCCGGGACAAACCAGGGATGTATAGGATATCTGGACGAGTTGCGAGTTTGTTGCGAACGACCTGGGCGCAATCGTGTTCGCCGCTCGGATGGCCGATCATGACCAGTTGCCACGTTTCGGGCATGTTCTGAAGCGCATCCATCAGGCCGATGTGGTTCTTGATCCAGTAAAGGTTGGCGACGTGCAGGATCAGAAACCGCTCGCGGGGAATCGCGTAACGAAGGCGGAAATCCCCTGCCGGCTCGGCCGGTAGGGTCGCATTGGGCAGGTAAATCGAGTCTATGCCCATGCGTGCCATGAAACGGGTATCCGGACCGCTTCGCGTCATGGTCAAGGCCACCGCCGCCGATTTCAGGATCGCGGCCAGTCTTGCCGGGAACTCGGGATGCCCCTGCCAGCGGGCATAGCCATCTTCGTTGATGATGGGCTGGATAAACAAACGCGTGCCGGCCGGCACGGCCAGCCCCTCCACGCTCCAGATGATCCCACCGAGCGGATCCTGTACCAGGATACAGACGGCATATTCGCCGGAGGCCACAGTCTGCCGTATGGCATCTCCCATGGCAGCACCGCTGACGCTAAGGATGCGCACACCCTTGCGCAGATCGGTATCACGCCCCGGAAACACATGGGTCAGCACCGTCACCGAGTAGCCAGCCGAGACCAGGGACACGGTAAATTGCTCCATGCGCGACTCCACGCCGCCGCTGGACGGCCAGTAGTGGCTGCAGACGACGAGCAGGCGCTTCCCGTGATCGTCCGCCTGGGCGGACAATTCAGTCGGTGGCATCGCGGGAGGCATTGTGTCTTTCAACGAAGTGCACTGGTGAACTGGCGTTGAACCACACCGGCACCTTGAAGCTGCGCTGACCCGGATAGCCATTCCTCTGGGTGGAACGGCAATTTGCGAGGCAACCGCCGCAGAAGTCTGGCGCCTGATCGACGTACTGGGCGACGAACTTCTTCATGTAATCACTTTCCCGAATTTCTTCGAAATCATGATCGGCCAAGGAAAGGTAACCGTGAATGGATCGATCGTAGACATGGCAACAGGGAGTGAGATAGCCACCCACATCTACGGTGATGTCGGATACGCTTGAGCAAAGCTCGTAGGTGCTTGGTGAGTGATGATTCAGCCAGGTAAGGTCGATCTGCCGAGCCTTCGCCTTCATATCCTGGAACACCTGGTTCGCACGCTGGATACCTGCTTCATCAAGGTTGCCTGCGGACACTCCCTTGTCGAGGTAGAGCATTCCCCGTACTTTAAATTTGCCGAGTTCATCCAGACGCGCCAAGGTCTTCTCCATGTCATCCAGGTTAAAGCTGGACACCACCATGACGATTTCCAATGACAACCCACGCGCCACCATCTTGCGGATCGTGGTTTCCATTTGCTCCACATTGGAGCCTTTGCGGCAGATCTCGGCGATGTCAGGGTCCAGGGAATCCACGGACATGCGCAGGTAGCTCAGGCCGCTGTCGAAGCAGCGCTCGTAGACGGAAAAGTCCTTGGTCATGCCAGTGGTCGAGAAGCTGATGACATCGGTCTTCCCGCTATCACGGGCATAACGAATCATTTCTGGCAATTGCTTGTTGAGAGTGGGTTCGCCCAGGCCGTGCATGACGATATCGGACACTCTGGCCGGCAGATGGTCAATCACCCGGCGGAATACGTCCAGGGACATATGCATGCTCGGTGTGTCTTCGATAGTGCGGGTGCAACCCTGGCATTTCAGGTGGCAATAGGTGGTGGGCTCCAAAACCACCCGCGGCTGCTCCGCCATCTTCTTCAGTAACCGATCGGTTGCATTGAGGCGGTCGCGGTGGAAGTCTCGCAGGGCATCGTTCGCGAGCGGCCAGGCCGGATCTTTCTTCCAGGCAGCGTTGTGGCAGGTAAACGCCATGTCGAGCAGGTTTTTCGCTTGGCTTTGGTCATAGCCGGCTTCCAGGGCCAGGCCCAGGTTGTGGAAGGCCTGGGGATCGGGCGGATCGCCTGCGCAATAGGTAATCATGCCGTTCAGCGCGGACATAATATCGCCGGTGGCCAAGCTGGAAAGCCCACGCAGGTATGCCATCCGCGCCGAGCCCAACCCCTCGAGTGTCGACAAAGCCTGGCCCACGTCATCCAGGGATCCAGCCCTGATCGCTTGCAATACGCGTTCCGCATCGCTGTCCGCCGCCTGCATGCGAAGCAACAGCCCGCCATACTTCATCTGATTCAAGTCCATGACCATCTCCGATGTATCAGCCTCGCCACCTTACGCCGTGCCAGCGCAAAGGCGGCATATGGCTGCAATAACGGCCGCGGCGCTCAATTCTTGATTTCAAATAAGTATTTTCCCGGAATCGGCGGATAGCTGATTTCCCCGCACATTTCCGCTGGCGGCAGGATGGCTTGCACTGCGCCCTGGATCACTCCCCAGGGAGAACCGGGGATCGGGTTGATGCCGATGACTCGGCGGCCGACCCGCTTGGCCTCGGCGAGGGCGGCCCGCCAGTCAGCGATCTGCTCCAGGACGCAGGAAAGCACCACAGTATCGAATTCCTTGTCCTCGAAGGGCAGGTGGCAGGCGTCGGCCAGCCGCACGTCGCGACCCCGACGTACCGCTTCGGCCACCATGAGTGGCGAGGCGTCGACGCCAACTCCGTTGGGAACTTCATCCAGCAGCACGCCGATATTGCAACCGACGTCCAGCCAGCGACCACTGATCATCGGCTTCAGCGCGTCGAAAATTTCGTCATTCATCTGGTTCTGGTGCCGGTCGATCACCAGGGAATAGGGTTGCGTGCTACCTCTTGCTGCGGGCGCCTTTTGTGTAGCGGCTCGCACACGGTTATCCAGACGGTCGGCGATCAGGCCTTGATACATGTTCTCCATACGCACGCAGACGGTAGGCCAGGCCAGTTCCGCTATCCGATGCCTGGTAACGTGGGCCAACAGACCCTCGCGGATCGCCTGCACGCTACGCTCTATCACGTGCAGGCCGGGCAGGTAGGAAGCGATGCCGGTGGGTGTGGACATGACCGGGATGTTCATGGCCATGCACTCGGCCAGGGGGGCCGAGAAGCCCTCCGATTCCGAGGCGCAGACGTAGAGATCCAGGGAGCGGTAGAACTCGGCCATTTGCTCGTGCGGCAGGTCGGCGGCATGGACCACGTCCACGTCCAGGCCCGCCGCCGCCTCGCGCAACAAGTCCAGGCCCTTGAAGGCCGAGTAGGTCGGATGGCA
Source organism: uncultured Pseudomonadota bacterium (assembly GCA_903918705.1). GTDB lineage: Bacteria > Pseudomonadota > Gammaproteobacteria > Burkholderiales > Thiobacillaceae > PFJX01. The sequence goes on along the minus strand of CAIXFP010000023.1, from coordinate 1,586 downwards.
GGCCATGCCGACCCGAAAACGGCGGGCCGGCTGGAACTGGTCCAGATCGATGCCGTCCGGGATGAACGTGGCAGGAGAAAAACACGGTGCCATATCCGGGTGGATCACATGAAACAGCGTCGGTGTCAGGCGTGTAATCGTCTCGTTGTAGCGGAACGAACGCACCGAGACCACGGTTGGCACAGGGCACACCGAAAAGAACTGTTGCAACCCGTCGACGAAGAAGTTGTTGAAGTGGATCAGGTCGAAGTGATTGGACAGGTAGACCAACCCCTCCGCCGTCATGGCCGATCGGTAGAACACCTCCATGCCCGGGATGTGGCGCTGGTAGATGCGGGAAATGCGGTCGACGATCCAGCCCTGGCCATCGGTAACAAGTGCGATTCTGCTCATGCGGCGACCATCTGGTCGAAGTATTCGGACATGGTCATGGGCACCAGGCTGTACTCCCGGATCAAGGCGAAGGTGTGGCGAAGCGCAGCCACGTAGGCGTCCACGTCCTGGATGGTTTGCGGATAGGGCGACGCCGCCGGGAAAACTTCCATGTTGTGGAACATCATCACGAGTGGGCGCGGTATGGTGGCGACCTGGTTACCCCGGGCCACGTGGTCGACAATGGCAGCCAGTGTGTCGCGTGAACTGATCCAGGGGCGAAACCAAGCGGGCTGCTCGGATGCCGGGGGCAGCTTCACCAAGGTAACCGGCAGTTCCAGGAGGGGTGCCGAGCCCGGCATGAACAGATTGCCATCGGCCTCGATGCGATAGGGCAGTTCCGGGCTGTCACGAAAATCCGGGTTGACGTAACCTAGGCGTGACTCCCAGCTCAAGTGGGGTGTCACTGTGGAGTCGATCGCATACCCTAGTTCCATGAGACAGCGACCGGTGGCAGGCCCGGCGCCGAAGCGACCTGCCCGGAAAGTACGTGGGCTGCGACCGAACACCTGGGCGAATTTATCGGTCAGGGTGGTTAACTTGGCCTTCTCCAGCGGGTAGCCGTATTCCCATTGCATCTCGCTGGTCAGGGTGCCGTCGAGGGTTCCGGAAATTTCGCCGGGTGGCACGTATTCACCATGCAGGTGGGAACCCAGTTCGGCATCGGGCTGCGCCAGCAGAACGTCGACGCACTCGGGCCGCTCCATGACCTCGTAGCTGACCAGATAAGTCGGGCGAACACCAAATTCCCTGAACAGCGGCTGCAGGATGATTGGAATGCCGATGGTGACGCCACGGAAGGAGATCGGACTAGACGTGCGCCACGTGGGCGACTTGTCGCACTCGGTATCTATCGTAACTAGGAGCGGTGTGGGTTTTTGCACGGAAACTCCGATCGTTACGCGCTGGGCAGGGGTTGGCCGCCGGGAAGGCAAAGGCTGAGCGCAAGGCCTGTTCGTAAAATGAGGGACATGTGCGTTTATAGCAACCAGGGATACTGGCCACAATGTGCTGTGGTGGCGGCTATGGCAGAGTCAGGCATGAGGCGGAAAACGTGTTGAATCGTATAGCCATGGTGAGCCAGCAAGGCACTGCAGCATGCCTCGTCTTCCGACGAGGCGAAAGCCTGGATGTACAGCAGTGGTCTGCAAGTC
>CAIXFP010000022.1 GCA_903918705.1 uncultured Pseudomonadota bacterium | reverse complement strand
GTTCCGACAACAACGGCGAGACCAGCCAGATCGCCACCGCCAGCAAGGCGACCCCGAAGAATTTCTTCACCGCCTCCATCCAGGCGCCGGCACGCGGCAACAGGGCGCCGGCGGAGAGGCCGACCAGCAGCAGCGGCACGCCCATGCCCAACGCCAGGGAGAACAGGGAAATCCCGCCCAACACCACGTCGCCGGTCTGGCTGATATAGAGCAGGGCGCCGGCCAGGGGCGCGGCTACGCAGGGGCCGACGATGAGGGCGGGGATCACTCCCATCGGGAACACGCTGGCGAAATGGCCGCCCTTGATGCGGTTGCTGGCCTCGGTGAAGCGGCTCTGCAGGAAGCTGGGCAGTTGCAGTTCGTAGAAGCCGAACATGGACAGGGCCAGGGCCACGAAGATGGCGGCGCCGAACCCCAGGGCCCAGGGATTTTGCAGGGCGTTGGAGATCAGGGTGCCGGACAGCCCGGCCGCCACGCCCGCCAGGGTGTAGGTGAAGGCCATGCCGAGGACGTAGGCCAGGGACAGCAGAAAACCCTTGCGCTTGGTGATGTCCTTGCCCTGGCCGACGATGATGCCGGAGAGTATGGGGATCATGGGGAACACGCAGGGCGTCAGCGACAGCAGAAGGCCGAAGCCGAAGAAGCTGATGGCCACCAGCCAGTAGTCGCCGCCCTTGAGCAAGGCGGTGACCTTCCCGGCCTCCGAGGTGTCCTGGGCGGGCGCGGCGGTCGCGGCCGGGGCGGCCGGAACCGCGGCGGCGGCGGGCGCGGCGAGGTCCACCGTCAGATCCTGGTCGATGGGCGGGTAGCAGATGCCTTTCTCGCTACAGCCCTGGTAGGTGGCGGTGAGCTTCAACTGTTTGGTGCCGGCAGGCACCCCGGCCAGCTTCACGCGGACGGTGAAGTCGTGGTGATAGATGAACATCTTGCCGAAATTGGGGTCGATCTTCTCGTCGGCGCTGGGCAGGTCCAGTCCCGCCACCGTCACGCCGGCGGGCTGGGTGACGGCGAACTTGAGCTTGTCGCGGTACAGGTAGTGGAACTGGGCGATGCTGTAGCGCGCCTCCAGTCTGCCGTCGGCCAGCGGCACCAGAACCAGCTTGAAGGCTTCCTCGGGGGACAGGAATTGCGGCTCGGCGGGGGTGCCGCCCAGCGCCTCGCCGGCCAGGGCGCGCAGCCGCGCCAGCACCGCCGGATTCTGCCGCTGCATGGGGGCGGGCGTCGCGGTGGCCGGCTTGATCAAGGCGCCGCCTTCCTGGGGTGGATAGCACACGCCCGCTTCCGCGCAGCCCTGGTAATTCGCCTTCAGGGTGAAGGGCTTGGGGGTGCCGCCGGGAAAAGTCACCGGGATGCGGATATGCAGATCACCGTGGTAGGTCTCGATGCGACCGAAGTATTCGTCCTGCTTGACCTTGCCGGCGGGGAAGTCGGGCGTGCCCAGCACCACGCCGGCATCGGCGCTGAAGCGAAACTTGTTGCGGTACAGGTAATAGCCCTGGGCGATCTGGAAGTGCAGCTCCGCGTTGTCCGGATCCGCCATGGCGGCGGAATAGACGAAGGCTTTTTCCGGCTCCAGGAGTGCGTCCTCGGCGTGGGCGAACAAGGGAAACAAACTGAGCAGCGCAATGAGAAAACCGACAGGAAAACGCATGGGAACTCCGGGTCAGGGTTGGGTCGCCGCAGCGGCCCAGCGGAGATAATCGGTCAGGCCATCGTTCGTGTCGATGGCGAGAATTTCCGGCACCTGGTAAGGATGGCGCTGGCGCAGAAAGGTTTCCAGCGCGGGATAACGTTCCACCGTGGTCTTGATGATCAGGGGAACCTCCCCATCTTCCTGGATCGAGTCCTCCCAGCGATAGATGGAACGGCAGGGAGACAGGATATTGACGCAGGCTGCCAGTTTCGCCTCCACCATCTCACGCGCCAGAAGCCCCGCGATTTCGCCATCGGGCAAGGTGGTGAGCACTATGCGAAGCTCCGGGATCGAGGACACGAGGACCAATTATGAGTATGCGGGTTGCGGGAGGGATTGCATGGCTGGCGGCGATTATAGCCGTCGCCGTTCCGGTGCTGGAAATGGTAGGCATCTATCAAATCGCGCAAAAAATCGGCTGGAGTTTGACCCTGCTCTGGCTTATCGGCGCCGCCTGGGCCGGCATGGCGCTGATCCGCGCCCAGCATGGCGACCTGCCGGCGCGCCTGAAACAAGCCCTGGCGCGCGGTGAAAACCCCTTCGGCGAAATCTGGGCGAGCGGCCGCCGTCTCCTGGCCGGCGTGCTGCTGATCCTGCCCGGAGCGGGGTCCGATGTGCTGGCCATCCTACTGCTGCTCTGGCCCACCCGGCGCGCACCGGCGCAGCCGGCATCGCCCCGGCAAGGGGATTCGGACTTCATCGAGGGGGAATTCCGGCGCGAGGAATGAGGGCGGCGCCGCCGTAAGGTCAGGTAGCCCGCGCTTCGGCAAACCACCCTACGACGCCAGCTTGATGGTGTTGCGCCCGGCGTTCTTGGCGGCGTAGACCGCCTCGTCGGAGCGGCGCAACAGGGCATGGCCGTTTTCATCGGCTTTCAGGGTGGCCACCCCGGCGCTGAAGGTGGTGTTGATGCGCTTGCCCTCGTAATTCAGCGGCGTGCGCGCCATCACCTGCTGCAAACGGCCGAGCACGAAATGGGCGCCGCGCGCATCGGTCTCCGGCAGGATCAGGGTGAATTCCTCCCCGCCATAGCGCACCAGGGCATCGGATTTGCGCATCACCGAGCGAATCAGGCCGGTAAAATGCATCAGCATGAGGTCGCCCGCTTCGTGGCCGTAGTCGTCGTTGATCTTCTTGAAATGGTCGAGATCCAGCATGGCCAGGGACAAGCGGTTGTTGCCGCGTTGCGCCCGGGCGATCTCCCGCGACAAGGTCTGGTCGAGGCCGCGCCGATTGAGGGCGCCGGTCAGGGCATCCTCGTTGAGCAGCTGGCGGGTTTCGGCCAGTTCCTCCTGCATGACCGAGAGGGAATGGCGAGTCTCCAGGAGTTCCTTGTGGCTGGATTCGACCGTGGTGTGGATGCTGCTCGCCTGGGATACCACGGAAGTCAGAAGGTGCAGGATTTCCTGCTTGTCGCGGCATACCTTCAGGCTGCTGACGTTGGCGGCCAGGCCCTGGTTCTTCTCGCCCAGGTCGGTGGTCAGATGCTCGGTCTTGTCGGTGATTTCCTGCACCATCTCGCGCAGCAGGGACAGCAGGTTGATGCAGGAAGGCTGGTCATGGCTCTCCTCGGCCTTGGCCGGCCGCGGCAGGCCCGACAGATCGTAGTAAATGCGTTCGTAGTTTTCCGGCGTGGCGGGTTCGCCACGCTCCTTGAGGAGCTGCATGACGGCCATGCCGATGATGTTGGGTGTCTGCGCCATGATCCCTGGGTAATGGGGCTGATCGAGGCACCCATATCGGCTGGGCCGGCAATTTCTTTAACGTGAAACAACTTTGCCGTGGGAGCGGCGTCCCGCCGCGAAAAACGTGGCCACGAGCGCCTCCCCGTGCCCGGCCCGGGACGGGCCTCCCATGGCGCTTCATCACCCGCAGGGGTTCACCGCCATGAGCGTCGGGCCGCTATGGGGCGCAGGCATAGGGCGAACTTTTCTGGCTAGAATCCGTCCACCCTTGCCGCAGCCATCACCCGACCGCGATGTTCCTCCGCCCCCGCCCCCTTCTCGCAAGCGCCCTGCCCGCCCGACGCGGCGCGCGGGCAGGGGGCCGCTGAGGCCATGAAGCCACGGTCACGCCCGCGCGCCGGCGACCTTCTCGGGCTGGCTCGCGGCCTGTTGCTGGCGCTATTTCTGCTGCTGGCCCAGGCCGGGGCGCTGACCCATGGCGTCAGCCACATCCTGGACCCGCTCCACGGCCACGAGCCGGCCTGCGAACAATGCCTGGCCTACGCCGCGATGGCGGCCGGCATGCCCAGCACGCCCCTGGACTGGTCACCGCCGGCCCAAACCATCCCCTACGACGCCCCGCTCCCGGCGGCGTCCCCCACGCGGACGCTGCTCCCCTACCAGAGCCGCGCCCCGCCCACCCCGAACTGCTGATTCCTCCAAGCCCCACCGTGTGGCACCGCCGCGCGGAGTTTCGGTGCGCACGACGCACCCTACGACGACAAGGATTCACCATGTTCAAACGTACCCTGCTGGCCGGCGCCCTGGCCTGCGCCCTGCCGCTACCCGCCCTGGCCGTGAGCGACGCCGATCTGGCCGCCCTGCGCGCCGAATTCGACCAGAAACTGAAAGACCTCCAGGCCGCCTATGAAACCCGCCTGAAGGACATGGAGGCGAACCTGGCGCAAACCCGCGATCAGGCGGCCACCGCCCAAGCCGCCGCCGACCAGGCCGGCCACGCCGCCCCGGCCAACGGCAACGCCTTCAACCCGGAAATTTCCCTGATCCTGCAAGGCGGCTACAACGAACGCAAGGCCGGCCAGCGCATCCCCACCGGCTACCTTCAGGATGCCGCCATCGGCGCGCCGGCCCGCGGTTTCTCCCTGAACGACACGGAACTGGTCATGGCCGCCAACATCGACCCCTATTTCCGCGGCTCCACCAACATCGTCCTGCACGATAACCAGGCGACCATCGAGGAGGCCTGGTTCCAGAGCCTGTCCCTGGACAACGGCTTCACCCTCAAGGGCGGCCGCTATATCTCCAGCATCGGCTACCAGAATCAGCAACATCCCCACGCCTGGGATTTCGTCGACAACAACCTGATGTACCAGACCCTGTTCGGCGAGCATCTGGTCCAGGACGGACTGCAACTCAAGTGGCTGGCGCCCAGCGACACCTTCATCGAACTCGGCGCGGAAATCGGCAACGGCGCCGCCTTCCCCGGCAGCGCCGCGGACCGCAACGGCGCCGGCGACTGGGCCGCCTACGGCCACGTCGGCGACGACATCGGCGACTCCGCCTCCTGGCGCGCCGGCCTGTCCTAC
>CAIXFP010000021.1 GCA_903918705.1 uncultured Pseudomonadota bacterium | reverse complement strand
GTTCGGCGCCACCGTCGACCTCGAGGAAAAAGGCAAGCCCGCGACCACCTACCAGATCGTCGGCGACGACGAGGCCGACATCAAGGGTGGCAAGATTTCCGTGAGCTCCCCCATCGCCCGCGCCCTGATCGGCAAATATGCCGGCGACGTGGCTGACGTCAACGCGCCGGGTGGCATTCGTCATTACGAAATCGTCGACGTCCACTACCTGTGAACTTGAATACATGAAACGCCTGCCCGACCTACTCGCCGCCTGGATTATGACCCTTTGGGTGGGGGGGCTTTGGGCGGTGGGCTATCTGGCCGCGCCGGCGTTGTTCTACAACCTGCAGGACCGCATGCAAGCCGGCATGTTGGCTGGCCACATGTTCACTTACATCGCCTGGTTCGGTTTGCTGGCGGGGATCTGGTTACTGGTATTCCGCCTCTCCCGTTTCGGCGGCGTGGCGCTGAAGCAGGGTTTCTTCTGGATCGCATTGCTGATGGTCCTGCTCACCATAGCCCAGCATTGGGGCATCCAACCCCTCCTGCAGCAACTCAAGGACCAAGCCATGCCAAAGGATGTCATGGAGAGCCTGTTCCGCGACCGCTTCGCCGCCTGGCACGGCATCTCCAGCGTGGTCTACTTGATTGAGAGCCTGCTGGGCCTGGCCCTGGTGGCCAAGCAGAACTCACGGTAGCGTGATTTTGGCCTTTTCCGCCGGCTTGTACAGCAGCAGCAGCTTGCCGATATGCTGGACCGGCGCGGCGTCGGTGGCCGTGCACAACTCGGTAAACCAGGCCTCGCGCGCAGCGCGGTCATCGCCCAGCACCCGCACCTTGATCAATTCATGGGCGGCCAGCGCCACGCCGGTTTCCCGGATGACCGCTTCGGTCAGGCCCTGAGCGCCGATCATCACCACCGGCTTCATTGAGTGGGCAAGGGCTTTCAAGTATTTACGCTGTGCAACCGTTAATTCACGCATTCGGGTTCCCCGGAAAAGGCGGCGATAGTAGCCCATGAAACGACAAGCCAAAACACGAACCTGGCATCAGCAGCACGTCAACGACTTCTATGTGAAGCAGTCGGTGGAGCAGGGCTACCGCTCGCGCTCCGCCTACAAGTTGATGGAAATCGACGACCACGATCACCTGTTGAAGCCGGGCACCATCCTGGTGGACCTCGGTTGCGCGCCGGGTGGCTGGTGCCAGGTGGCGGCGGAGCGGATGAAGGGCAACGGTCGCATCGTCGGCATCGATTTGCTAGAGATGACCGGGATGAATGGAGTGACTTTTATCCAGGGCGACTTCACCGCGACGGCCGGCCTGGAACAGTTGGCGACCGCGCTGGATGGAAAGGCGGTCGACCTTGTGCTTTCCGATATGGCACCCAATATCACGGGGGTCATCGTCGCGGACCAGGCCAAGAGTTATGACTTGGCGGAAATGGCCCTGGAATTCGCGGCAGAGCGACTGCAACCCAACGGCTCATTCCTGATCAAGGTATTTCAGGGCGCCGGTTTCGAGGGCTACATGAAGGCCATGCGAGGGGTGTTTACCAAGGTTGCCGCCCGCAAGCCGAAAGCATCCCGCGACCGCAGTCGCGAAGTGTATTTATTGGGACGCGGTTTGAAAGCAAATCCCGCGTAAGTGGCTGCCGCAATTGAATCGGTCCCGGATTTGGACTAACTTCTCCCCGTTCGCGGTCGAATCGCCGCAAAGGAGTCAAATTGAACAATCTTTTCAAGAATGTCGCCATCTGGCTGGTCATCGCGCTGGTACTGATGACGGTATTCAACCAGTTCAACACGCGTCAGGCCGCCCAGTCCCAGGTGGACTATTCCAGCTTCATCGAACAGGTGCACCAGGGCCAGATCGCCAAGGTGGTAATCGAGAACCACGTGCTGCGCGGCGTCACC
>CAIXFP010000020.1 GCA_903918705.1 uncultured Pseudomonadota bacterium | reverse complement strand
GCAAGAGTCTTGTTGGCGGCCTTGTATGTCTCGGCCGCGTCTTTGAGCAGGAAACCGCTCACGCATTTCGCTAGATGGTATGCGTGGTTGCGCGCACCCTTCGCTGATTTCATGCCTGGGACTTCCTCTACGCCCCACCTGATTAGCGCTTCTCCTACTGTGCGCTCGTCCTGCTTGCCTAATGTCCCTAACCCAGGTTTAACAGCGTACAAGGTATAGCCTTAGGCGTATATATGCATCACCGCCTGCGCGCCCGGCCGATTCGCGCTCAAAGTAGGACGAAACCCCCATCGGGAGATCGTAAATAAGCTAGATGACCTAGGTGTATACCCGTAGTTTTGCATTGCTCGCCTGTTTTGCGAAATGTAGTGCCATACTATTTTTGGTACACCACCCCATTTCCCTTGCGCCACGCTATCCTTGGCGCATGTTCATCCGCCGCACCCCCACCCGCCGCAACGCCGCCGGCGAGGCGTACCACACCTTCCGCCTGGTCGAGAGCCGGCGAATCGGGAATCAGGTTCGCCAGACGACGATCCTCAACCTGGGCCGCCATTTCGCCGTCCCCGAGGCCCTGTGGCCCGCCCTGTGCGCCCGGTTGGGCCATCTGCTCGGCTTGCAGGGCGATCTACTGCCCGTGGCGGTGCCGGAGGCGGTGGAGGCCGAGGCCCAGCGCCTCGCCGGCCAACTGGTGGCCCGCGCAGAGGCGCCGGCACAGCCGCCGGCGCCGGCACCGGCGCCGGAATTCGTCGAGGTCGACGTCCACTCGCTCGAATTGGCCCAGCCCCGGTCGGTGGGCGTGGAGCATGTCGGGCTGCACGCCCTGGCACAGTTGGAGTTTGAGCCCCTGCTGGCCTCCCTGGGCATCAGCCCGATCACCCGGTCCATGATCCTGGCCCAGGTGGTGGCGAGGATGGCGGCACCGGCATCGGAGTTGGCGACTTGGGGCTGGCTCAACGAGACCAGTGCCCTGGGCGAGTTGCTGGACCTCTCGTTCACCGACCTGTCGCTCATGCGGCTGTACCGGGCGGCGGATGTGCTGATGAAGCACCAGGAGCGCATCGAGGCGGCCTTGTTCGAGCGGGTCCGGGATCTGTTCGGCCTGGAGGCGACGGTCACTTTGTACGATCTGACCAATACCTATTTCGAAGGCATCGAGGCGGGAAATCCCAAGGCCAAACGGGGCCACTCGAAGGAGAAGCGGACCGACTGCCCGCTCTTGACCCTGGGCCTGATCCTGGATGGCAGCGGCTTCGTGAAGCGTTCGCGGGTGTTCGCCGGCAACGCGGTGGAATGGCGGACGCTGGAAGGCATGCTCACCGGGCTGGGCGCCCCCGCCGGGGCGCTGGTGGTGGTGGATCGGGGCATCGCGACAGAGGCGAATCTGGTGTGGCTGAAGGCGAACGGCTACCGCTACCTGGTGGTGAGTCGGGAGGCCGAGCGGGTGCAGCCGGAGGGCGAGGTGACGGTGACCACAGCGGGTGAGGACACGCTGCGGGTGATGAAGGTGGTGGACGAAGCGGCGAAGGAGGTTCGCTTGTATTGCCACTCGGCGCGGCGGGAAGAGAAGGAGAAGGGCATCACCCGGCGCTTCTGCGAACGCTTCGAAGCGGGCCTGGCGAAGCTGGCGGCGGGGCTGTCCAAGCCGCGCGGCGAGAAGCGGCCGGCGCTGCTCCAGGAGCGGATCGGCCGGCTGAAGCAGGCGAGCTTCGGGGTGGGGCGGCATTACGAGATCACCGTGGAGGCAAATGCAGAAGGCACTCAGGTCACCAGCCTGACCTGGAAGCAGACGCCCGTGGAAGGGTCGATGCTGTCCGATCCCGGCGTGTATTGCCTGAGAAGCAGCGAGGTGGACTGGAGCGAAGAGAAGCTCTGGCGGACCTACATCATGCTGACCGACCTGGAGGCGGTGTTCCGCAGCCTGAAGTCGGAACTGGGCCTGCGGCCGATCTACCATTCCAAGGCCGATCGCAGCGACGGCCACCTGTTCATTTCGGTGCTGGCCTACCAGGCGGTGCAACTGATCCGCCGCCAACTCAAAGCACAGGGCATCGATGAAAGCTGGGCCGGCCTGCGCAAGACCCTGTCCGTGCAACGCCGGGTGACGGCGAGTTTCAAACAGAAAGACGGCCGGACCCTGCACGTACGCAAGGCGACCCAACCCGAGGCCCATCTGAAGACCCTTTACGCCGCCCTGGGCCTCGATCCCCTCCCCGGCGGAACCAAGCGCATGGTCGCCTGAACCTCTCTACGCGGAGCCAATTACGCCGATGTAGTGCCACACGCCCCAATTTTGAATCGTAACTTGCTGTTTTATTGGGGGGTTTCGAAGGGGGCGTTAAACATGGGTTAGCTACCGTGGTCTGCCCGCCGGAAACGAGCAGGCTGTTGGGGCTGATTTCCTTGTAGATGTGGCTCTTTCCTGTGCCTCTCGGCCCCAGTTCGCACAGGTTGTAGTTGTTCTCAACCAGCGGAATCATGCGCGCCAGCAAAT
>CAIXFP010000019.1 GCA_903918705.1 uncultured Pseudomonadota bacterium | reverse complement strand
ACGGCAGTTTGAATGACCGCCTCATCTTCGGCGATGGTTCGGTGCTGTCCAATGATGCCAAAACGGCGGTGAACGCCAATGCCAACGTGGCGCTCAGCGCCGTAGCGGGATACAACGCCGGCATCACCACCCCCGGCATCGGCCCGACCCTGGCCGTCACCACCACCGGCACGGCCAACGACGGCGATCTGTCCCTGGCCGAGGCGACCTCGGTCAAGGGCGTGCTCAGCGTGACCACCGGCAACGGCGTCGGCGTCGACGTGGTCTTCACGGGCAGCGCTGGCACGGTCACCAAGCACCTGGTCGGCAATGGCGCGGCGCAAACCGTCGCCCTGTCCGCGGGCGACCTGGCCACCCTGGGCAACGGCGCCGTCAGCGTGGCCACCACCGCCAGCGATGCCACGGGACACACCAGCAACACCGCGGGCGGCTTCCTCCTCGACACCCTGGCGCCCAGCCTGAGCGTGGCCACGGCCGGGGCGAACCATGGCACCCTGAACGCCACCACCCTGGTGGATGCCGGCGGCATCCTGAGCGTCACCGCCGAGGCCGGTTCCAGCGTCAAGGTGGTCATCAGCGATGGCGTCCACGGCGAGACCCTCAGTTTCACCGGCACCGGCTCGGCCCAGACCGTAGCCCTGCCCCCGAGCGACCTCGCGGGCATGCCCGATGGCGCCTACAGCGTCACCACCACCGCCACCGACGCGGCCGGCAACATCACCAGCAGCAGCGTCGGCGGTTTCATCCTCGACACCAGCCCGCCGGTCGCCCCGAGCGTGAGCCTGCTGCATGACACGGGCGTCTCCACCAGTGACGGACTCACCCGCATCGGCGCGCTCAGCCTGGGCGGCGTCGAGGCCAACGCCACGGTCCAGTACAGCGTGGATGGCGGCCATACCTGGAGTTCCAGCTTCACCGCGGTGGAAGGCGCCAACACGGTCGAAGTGCAACAGACCGATGCCGCCGGCAACGTCTCCGCGCCGGCGACCCTCGGCTTCACCCTGGACACCACCGCGCCGGTCCTGCACAGCAGCGATATACATGGCAGCACCATCACGCTCGCCTATACCGAGGCCAACGGCCTGGATGCGACCGATGCGGTCGCGGCCTCGGATTTCACGGTCACCGTGAATTCGGTCCAGCAGACCGTACAAAGTGTCACGGTCAACGCCGGCAACAACAGCCTCGACATCAACCTGGCCAACGCCATTCCCAACGGCAGCACGGTGGAAGTGAAGTATGCCGATCCGGGCGCAACCGGCGCCGTCATGGACCAGGCCGGCAACCATGCCGCCGGCTTCGACCAGACCTTCAGCGCGCCCGCCGTCACCCTCGTCGACGGCTACGTGCGCGGCGCGGAGATCTACATCGACGTCGGCACGCCGGGGCATCCCAGCCTCATAGCCACCGGCGTGGCCACCGACGCCTGGGGCAACTTCTCCCTGCCGGCCACCCTGCCCGGTGGCGGTTCCTACCCGGGTTCCTACGTCATCGTCGCCACCGGCGGCGTGAACATCGATACCGGCGTGCCCAATACCGTGGAATTCCGCGCTCCCGTCGGCGCCACCACCATCAGCCCGCTGACTACCCTGGTGCAGTCCTACGTCGATGTCCACGGGGGCTCGACTGCCACTGCCCAGACCGCGATCCAGGGCGCGCTGGGCCTGTCCACCAGCGTCGACCTGCTCACCTTCGACCCGCTGGCCGCCAACCAGAGCGACCCCAATGCCCTCGCCGTGCAGCAGGCGGCGGCCCAGATCGCCACCATCGCCACCCTGGCGGCCGCCGACCCCAGCGCGGGGTCCACCGGCAGCGGTGCGGCCGCCGCGGTGTTGAGCAACCTGGTCACGGCCATCGGCGGCGGCAGCGTCAACCTGACCAACAGCGCGACGGTCACCAGCGTGCTGGGCTCCACCACCAACGCCTCCGCCGGCAGCGTCACGGACGCGACCACGCACATCGCCAGCGCCACCGACTTCACCGGCATCGCCGCCGCCCAGGCCCAGGCCCTCGACACCACCCCCCCCGCGGCCCCGACCGGCGTAACCCTGCTCGCCAGTTCCGATAGCGGCCTGTCCCACAGCGACAACCTCACCAACGTCACCACCCCCACGGTCCGGGTCGGCTTCAACGCCACCGCCACCGACGGCAGCGCCGCCGTGGCCGGCAACGTCGTGACGGTCTACGACACGGACGGCCACAGCGTGCTGGGCACGGCGACATTGAGCAACGCCGACATCGCCAACCAGTTCGTGAATGTGACCCTCTCTACCCTGAGCCCGGGCCAACACACCCTGAACGCGACCGTCAGCGACCTTGCCCACCACGTCAGCCCGGAATACACCGGCGTGACCCTGTCCATCGACACCACCGCGCCCACCACCACCCTGGGCAGCATCGCCATTTCCGCGGACACCGGCAGCAGCCACAGCGACTTCATCACCCGTAGCGTGGCGCAGACCGTGACCGCCACCCTGTCCGCCCCCCTGGCGGCGGGCGAACATGTGTTCGGCTCGGCCAACGGTGGCGCCAGTTGGGCCGACATCACCGGCGGCGTGGCGGGTACCAGCCTTACGTGGAACACCACCTTGAGCGGCGGCGGCAACAGCCTGGAATTCAAGGTTGTGGACGCCGCCGGCAACGACGGCGCGGTGGCCAGCCAGGGCTATACCCTGATGACCACGCCACCGGCCCTGAGTGTGGCCGCCGTGGGCGATGGCGACCTGACCGCCGCCGAAGCCACCTCCGCCGGCGGCGTGGTGGCCGTCACCACCGGCAGCGGCGACAGCGTCAGCGTGACCTTCAGCAACGGCGCCCACAGCGTCGTCAAGGCCTACACCGCCGACGGCCATGCCGATAGCGTGACCCTGACCGGCGCCGATCTCGCCACCCTGGGCGATGGCCACATCACGGTCGCCACCACCAGCACCGATGTGGCCGGCAACGTCAGCCTCGACAGCCACGGTGGCTTCATTCTCGACACCGTCGCCCCCAGCCTGGCGGTCACCGCCCTGGGCGGCGCCACGAAATCCGCCGCCAGCGCCACCGCCGCCACGGGCGTCCTCAGCGTCAACGCGGAAGTGGGCTCCAGCGTCAGCGTGGTCTTCAGCGACGGCAGCCATAGCGTCACGGAAACCTTCACCGGCACCGGCTCCGCCCAAACGGTCACCCTCAGCCCCGGCAACCTCGCCACCCTGGGCGATGGCTCCATCACGGTCACCACCACCACTACCGATGCAGCAGGCAATGCCAGCAGCAGCAACGGGGGTGGCTTTACCCTCGACACCGTCCCACCGACTCTGGCGGTGACGCGTGGTGCCGCCAACGACGGCGTTCTGACTGCCGCCGAAGCCACCAATGCGGGGGGCATCATAGTCGCCAACGCCGAAGCCGGCGCCGCTGTCCTCGTCACCTTCTCCGGCAGTGCCGGCAGTCTGGTCAAAACCTTCACCGGTGATGGCACCGCCCATGGCATCAGCCTGACCGCCGCCAACCTTACTACACTGGGCCAGGGCACGGTCAGCGTCAACACGACGGCCACCGACGCGGTCGGCAATGTCAGCAGCAGCGCGACCGGCGGTTTCATCCTGGACACCATTGCCCCGGCCGCGCCGGTGATTCTCGGCATCAGCCCGGACAGTGGTCCTTTCGCAAGCGACGGTGTAACCAATGTCAACACCGGCACCCTCAGCGGCACCTCGGAAGCCAATAGCACCGTCCACGTCTCGATCAACGGCACACCGACCTACACGGCGACGACGGACGCTAGCGGCCATTGGAGCGTCGCGTACACCAATTTGTCTGACGGCAGTTACACGGCAGTGGCGACCGCCAGCGACCTCGCGGGCAACATCAGCACAGCTTCGGCCCCGCTGACCATGAATATCGATACCGTAGCTCCGACCGCGCCGGTGATTCTCGGCATCAGCCCGGATACCGGCAGTTCGACTTCTGATGGCATCACCAGAATTGGCACTGGAACGCTTTCCGGTACCGCCGAAGCGAACAGCACCGTGCATATCGCGATCAACGGCACACCGACTTTCACCACCGCGGTAGACGCCAGCGGCCATTGGAGCGTTGCCTACAGCAACCTTTCGAACGGCAGTTACACGGTGGTGGCCAGCGCCACCGATGCCGCCGGCAACGTCAGCACAAACTCGGCCTCCGCCACCATGATCGTGGACACCACCGCACCCACCGCGGCCTTCAGCACCATGATCGGCACCGACACAGGGCTTACTTCCTCCATCGTCAGCGGAGGCTTGACCCGGGACAACACCCTTGCCCTGACCGGCACAGTGAGCGACGCCAACGGCGTGGCCTCGGTCCATGTCTTCGATGGCAGTACCGACCTGGGTGCAGCCACGATCAGTGGTGGTAGTTGGAGTTTTACCACCGCCGCCCTCTCGAACGCTCTCCACAGCTTTACTGCGGTGGCCACCGACACAGCCGGCAACACCACCACCACGTCCGCCGTGACCGCCACGGTGGATACCATCGCGCCGAGCGAGACGATCAGCGGCACGATCGGTACCAACGCTGGCCTGACCAATACCATCAACACCGGCGGTTTGACCAAGGACAACACACTGGCCCTGACCGGCACGGTGAGCGACGCCAACGGCGTGGCTTCGGTTCATGTCTTTGACGGCACCATCGACCTGGGGGCGGCCACGATCAGCGGCGGCGGTTGGGGCTTCACCACCGCCGCACTGGCGGACGCCATCCACAGCTTTACCGCGGTGGCCACCGACACAGCCGGCAACACCACCACAACCACGTCCTCCATTACCGCCACAGTGGATACGACCGCGCCGGCTAGTCCCATCATCACAGGGATCAGCCCGGATACTGGTAGCTCGAATTCTGATGGCATTACCAATGTCAACGCTGGCATCCTCTCCGGCACCGCCGAAGCGAACAGCACCGTGAATGTCACCGTCAACGGTACGCCAACGTTTACCACCTCTGCCAATGCCTCCGGGCATTGGAGCGTTTCCTACGGCAGCCTCCTCGACGGCAGTTACACCGTCACGGCTTCCGCTACAGACGCAGCCGGTAACTCGAGTGGTGCCTCCACAGCCTTTACGATGCGTATTGATACGGTGGCAAATGCACCCACCCTAGCTCTTGCTGTCGACACCGGAATCAGCGGCAGCGATGGTATTACCAGTAATGGAACGATGAACGTATCAGGTTTGGAAAGCGGTGCCACTTGGCAATACAGCACGAATTCCGGCGGAACCTGGAACATGGGTACAGGAAACAGTTTTCCTCTTGTGGATGGCAACTACGCGGCAGGGACGGTACAGGTCAAACAAACGGATCAGGCCGGTAATACCAGCAGTGTAGGCGGCAATGCAGCGGGCATCACGGTCGATACGACCGCCCCCGTTTTCCAGAACGCGGCAGTTAACGGGTCAAGCTTGGTGCTTAATTACGACAGTGCGCTGGATAGTAGCAATTTACCTTCCACTGGCGCGTTCTCAGTCAGCGTCAACGGAGTTACTGACACGGTCGGCAGCGTTACGGTCAACGGTACGAGCGCGACCTTGATACTTTCGTATGCTGCGATGCACGGGGATGCGGTAACGATTGGCTATAGCGACCCGACCACAGTCAATGACACTAACGCTTTGCAGGATATTGCGGGAAACGATGCGGCAACTCTGAGCGGCGCCGTTGTCACCAACAACACTCCTGTAGTCGTGAATACGACACCGCCATTAGTACAGTGGGTGAATAATCTTAACCCCAGCGCTGTGTTAACTGCGGGTAACCAAATCCTGCTGGACGTACATTTCGACCAGGCTGTGATTGCCACGAATTCGGTAATCAATCTCACGGTTGGAACTTCAGCCAATCATCATGCGGTAACTGCGGCACTTGTTTCCGGTAGTGGGTCGAATGATCTGGTCTATTCCTACACAGTTCAGGCAACTGACAATGGCCTGTACGATATTGGCGGTCTGTCCGGGACTATTGCAAATCGTGATGGAACAGCCGCAAACCTCACGCTCAATGGATTGCCAGGAAATGTGCCCGGAACCTATCTCTTCGGCACTCCAATCATGGGTGCCACTGGGACAAACGGTAACGATCTACTCATGCCTAATTCTGACCCCAGTAAGTCACTCATTGATACGGGAACGGTTGCGAACTCAGGGGCACATATCTATTCATTGTCGTCCACAATTTACAATGCAGGGGGTCTCGATCCGCTTGCACCACCGCCATCCGTTGGTAGCTCTCACGGCACCAGTGACGTGCAATGGAGTGGTAATGGAATTGTTGGCCAGGGTTATGATGTTGTATATGTGCCAATATCAGGCACTACAATTACCACTTCTGGGTCGGGTGCGAGCTTAAAAGTGGTCGTGGATGCCGGCTTGAGTAGTGAAAAAGACATCGACATGTCCGTCATCCCCTCCAATGTTCAAGCATTGTTCTTTCAGTTGACCGATGCGGGGGGTACTCCCAGAAACGGCACCAATAGCGCAGCCCTGGTCAACCTCGACAACACCATTTCCATAGATCCAGTAACTCAAGACATCTATGTTCGTGGTTCTGATAACTCAGAGTCGACCAACCTAAATTCGATTTTTTATGCGACATACGCGGCATCCGCGCCTCATATCTATGTAAGCGGAGGTCCGGGCGATGATGTGATCACTGCCGCGAACTCTGGCTTGAATTATCTGCAAGGGGATGCCGGAGTCAATACCATCAACGGCGGGCCCGGAAATGACACGTTATTTATTGGCACAGGTACGGACACAATTCATGGCAATGGTGGCAGCGACACGCTGGTCATGAACCTTATTGGCACTCAAATGCAGTCCTATCTGGACAACAATAATGTGTTGCATATCCAGGGATCAACCGGCAGCGGCAACTTTGTTGACGAGTATCTGATTGCTCCGAACTTGGGGAGCGGCATTATAACCGTAACCAATGTGGATAACGGTGGCTCAATAAGCACAGTTGACACGGTGGAGCAATTGCAATTCCGCCTGAATGGGGGTGCTGGCGATCATCAAACATACTCCCTGCTTATGGGAACCACAGGGTCCGATGTCATGAACATTGATTCCAGCCATGGCATGACGCTCGCTTTGGGTGGAGGTGGTAATGACACCTTCAATGTTACCAATACGGCGAACAACATCATTGACGGTGGCGGCGGCAGTAATACGACGGTCATGCAACTAGGCAATTTGAGCGGACTGCACTTGACGCAGGATGCAGGCAATAATCATTTGTGGCATGTTCTGGATGGACAAGGCCATGATGTTCTCGATGTCGTCGCCTCGTCCCAGGCAGGCGCAACCCCAGGCTATACCGTGGATATACCGCGCACCAGCGTTTCCCCGGAGTTCCATGAGACACTGACCAATATGGAGGTATTGCAATTGGTTGACAGCATTGGTTCCTCCCAGCATCAGTTGCTTGCGCTGTCCCTCAGTAACCAGACGGTTTCCCTGCTCTGAACTTGTTGGAGTATGTGAAGTTTTTTTGAATAAGGCAGGATGCATATATTTTCAAGTGAGACGAAGCTGCTGTTGTCACCGGGACGGGCGATAATAAATCGCGGGTCTGGTCCGGTTTTTCTGCTGGATGCAACCGGCCCGGGCTTTGATATGGCTCATATGGATCAATTGCTGAGCCACGTTATATTTCGAACCGCGCCGCTACAGGTATTGGTATCGGACGTGTGGGTACGTTACGACCTCATTCAAGTCAAGGTCGATCACATTGGCGAAGAAGAAGCGCGTGTATTGGCCGAAACCCATTTTCACCGTCAGTACGGTACGCCTGTTTGGCCTTTGCGAATTGCCGCCCACGCCGGGGGGCTTCTGGTTGCTGGCATGGACCCGCAATTGCTCGATGCGTTGAAGAATGCGCAGAATAGCGCAAATCTCAGACCGATTGGCATCAACCCCGTTTTTT
>CAIXFP010000018.1 GCA_903918705.1 uncultured Pseudomonadota bacterium | reverse complement strand
GCTGCAGACGATGGTCATCTCGGCCAGGGCGTGGCCGACCCGGCGCAGCAGTTCATCGGCCACCTCGCGGCCCTGGCGGCGGTTGATCTTGCCCAGACTGCGCAGGCGGATGATGGCCAGGGCGCCGAACAGGGAGTCCTCGTCGTCCAGGGCGCTGTCCAGGCTGGCGAGGAAAAAGGCGCGGTTGGCCAGGCCGGTGAGGGCATCGTAATTGGCCTGCTGGCGCAGCGCCTCGTAGCGGCGGGCGTCTTCCTCGAAGTCGATGCGCAGGCGGTTCACGGTGTCGTTCATCGCGGCGGCGAGTTCCCGCACCTCTGGCACGGTGGGCAGGGGGATGCTGATGAAGCGGTGGTCGTTGATGGCACGGGCCTGTTCCATCACCGCGTGCATGGGCCGGGTGATGCGGCGCAGCACCAGGCTGGTGAGCAGCACGCCGAGGAGGCCCGCGGCGAACATCACCGCGCTCATGGTCAGGGCGGTTTCCCACAGGGAGCGATAGGCGAAGCGACTGCTGCTCATCAGGGTCAGGCTGCCCAGGGGCTGCCAGCCGCTGGCGATCTCGGCATGGCCGGGCAGGGAGCGGATCGGAAACAGACGCACGAACCAGGCCGGCGCGCCGCTGTCGCCGTAGCGGGCCACCTTGTCCACCAGCACCCGGCCATCGGGGTCGATGACGTGGATCAGTTCGTAGTGGCCGCCGTCGAACAAAGCGGTGGCCGCCAGCACCACGCTGCCGCGGTCGCCGTGATTCAGGGCCAGGGCCAGGGCGGCGGCGTTGTCCTGGTTCTTCATGGCCAGTTGCGCCTCCAGGTAGGAGCGCGCGTTGAGCAGCGAGAAGGAGAGGCTGGCGCCCAGGGCAATCAGGACGCTAGCGAAGATGGAAAGCCAGAGTTGTCGGTACATGGACATGGCGCGATTTCCTATTCAAAGCCTTCCGCGCGGGCACGGCGCAGCGTGTCTTCCCAGATGGCGAGCCGGCCCGAGCCGCCCGCCGCCACCGCCTGGGCCGTTTCGTCGTAGACGCCCAGGCTGTTGAAGCTGAACACCGGCCGCAGGTCGGGCCGCTGCGCGGCCGGCAGCAGGGAGGCGACATCCAGCAGCAGGGGGTCGCGGCCGCTGGCCTCGTACCAGGCCAGCACCATGTGCACGCCGGAAGTCTTGCCACGCGCTTGCACGTAGACCAGGCGCAATTGTTCGGGTGGGACGTTGAGCGCCAGCAGGGAGAAGTATTTGGCGATGGCGAGGTCCACGCTGTCGCCGCGGCCGACCCCCAACAGTTCGCCGGGTGTCGTCCAGTAATCGGAGCGGCCCCAGATCTTCAGGTCGTCGCCAGGCTGGATGTGCTGGTTGAAGAAGTCGTTCACCCGCGCCAGTTTCTGCCGTGGCGTGGCATTGAGGCTGCTGTCGAGCAGCCGTTTCCATTCGGCGAACGCCTGGCTGCCGCGCTCGCCGTAATGCTGGCGCAGGAAGGCGGCGAGGCGGTCGGTCCTGGCGGCGAGGATGGGCCGGCGGGCGCCGCCGTGTTCCGCGTACCAGCCATCCATGAACGCGAGGACGCGGTTCATGCGCAACTGGCCGGGAATGAACATGACGATTTCGCCGGTGGGATCGTAGAGGTAGGAGGTGGGAAAGAAGTCCACCGGGCCCACCTGCAGCATGGCGCTGTTGGGCGCGCGCCGGGTGCCGCCGGCCACGTTGGCGTCGAAGTGGAGATGGTTCGCGCTGACCGCGTCCTGGATCGAAGCCTCGTCGGAACCGTATTCGAGGGCGATGCCGATGACGCGAAAGTCGGGACGCTGGTTCAGGGTGTTGAGGGTGGGAATCTGCACCTTGCAGAGGGGGCACCAGGGTGCCCAGAAACTTACCAGCACCCATTTGCCCTGGTAATCCGCCAGCCGGACGCTGCGCCCGTCGATGTCGGTGAATACGAAGGACACGGCCTTGACCGTATCCCCCGTGACCTTGCCTATGCCGAACAGCAGGCCCGCGAATAGCAGGCTCGCCCACATGAAATTTCGCCAGGATGCGGATAGCGGGCTCATGACGCCGGTGTCTCCTCTGCAGCGGGGTTTCCCGCCATGCCGGCATCATAGGTCAGGGCGCGGCGGCGTGCCGAAAACCTTTATGGCGGGCGGGTCATGCGCCGCGTCAGAACGCCGCCCGGTAGGTGGCGCCGTTGCGGGTGAGCATCCAGTGGCCGAATTGCACGCCGAAGGCGGCGCCCAGGGCGTCGGCGGTCAGATCCTTGCCGCTGAAATGGTTGCCCTTCTGCTGGCTGTCGTAGATTTCCTTGGCCACGCCAGGAATCATGGCGACGCCGAAGGCGGTCCATTTGTCCTCGAAGTGCAGGGAAGTGATGGTGCCGAGGACGGCGCTGACGGCGACATGCTCGGCTTTGTCCCGGCCATCCCATCTGTCGGCGGCCGAGGCGGGGGTGATGCCGGCCGGCAGGGCAAGGCAGGCGAGGAAGACGGCAAAGGCTTTCATGCGGATCCCGATGTTGTTGGAGTGGCCCGCATTATCCAGGAATCCGCACCTACTTCTTCTGCGTCGCCAGCTTTTCGTACAGCTCGCCCAGGTTGAGCTGGGCCTTGGCATAACCCTGTTCGGCGGATTTCTGGAACCAGGCCAGGGCCTCGTTGTCGTTCTTTTCCACCCCCAGGCCGTCGCGATAGAGCACGCCCAGGTTGTGCTGCGCCACCTTGTCGCCGGCTTCCGCCGCCTTGCGATACCAATGCGCGGCTTCCTTGAGGTTCCTGGCGGTGCCCTGGCCCTGTTCCAGGATCACACCCAGGTTGTTCTGGGCGGTGATGTCGCCGGCCTCGGCCGCCTTCGTCAGCCAGCGGATCGCCTCGTCGGTCTTGCCGCTCTTCTGCAGCAGCCAGCCCAGGCGACTCTGCGCCAGTACCACGCCTTGATCCGCGGCCTTGCCGTAGAGCGACAGGGCCGTCGCTTCGTCGCGTTCCTGGCCCTGGCCCTGTTCCGCCATCTGCGCCAGGTTGTACCAGGCCAGGGGCTCGTTTTTCGCGCTGGCCTTCAGCAGCCAGTCGCGGGCGCGGGCGTAATCGGCGGTGACGCCCTGGCCCTCGCGGTAGAGGCGGCCCAGGTTGTTCTGCGCCGCGGCGTCGCCGGCGGCGGCGGCGCGCTCGTACCAGGGCAGGGCGGCGGCGATGTCCGGCTTGCCGGCGGCGCCGGTTTCCAGGAGCCAGCCGAGATGGGTGGCGGAAGGCGCGTCACCGGCTTCGGCGGCCATGCGGAACCAGCGCTCGGCTTCCACCGGATTTTTCGGGATGCCCTCGCCCTTCTCGAACATCCAGCCCAGGCGGTTCTGGGAGGAGACGTGGCCCTGGCTGCCGGCCAGGGCCAGCCAGTTGGCGGCGGCCAGGAGATCCTGTTTCGTGCCGCCCAGGCCTTCCTTGTAGATCAGGCCCAGATTGCCCTGGGCCTCGGCGTTGCCCGCCTCGGCGGCCTTGGTGAACCACTTCACCGCTTC
This sequence comes from uncultured Pseudomonadota bacterium, assembly GCA_903918705.1. Taxonomy (GTDB): domain Bacteria; phylum Pseudomonadota; class Gammaproteobacteria; order Burkholderiales; family Thiobacillaceae; genus PFJX01. The sequence continues at coordinate 94 of CAIXFP010000018.1, read as the reverse complement.
CGGGTAGTCCGCCTTGGCGCCGACGCCATAGGCCAGCTTGATGCCCAGGTTGTTCTGCGCCGGCACGTCGCCCAGTTCCGCGGCGCGCCGGGTC
>CAIXFP010000017.1 GCA_903918705.1 uncultured Pseudomonadota bacterium | reverse complement strand
GGAGGGGGACGGAAATACGCACGGGGCGGGCCGACGATACGCGCATGTCTCGTGCTGCTGCCGCGACAACGTCCTGCGTGTTCATCAAGCGTCCAGCATCCACGAAGTGCTGTGCGCGCCTCGATTTCGACTATTGACGCCGGTTTACCCGGTACCACTGCTTGAGCGTCTGTTTCTCGAATCTCTGAACTGGCGCTATCGACCCAGACTGTGTAAAAACCCGCAGCAATTGGCGGCGCTCGGTTTTTTCGCCGTTTTCCTAGGCGATCAGGGCCATGAGACTGCGCGAGCGGGGAATATGGCGAGCCTGGTCCCTGGACAGTTTTTTTCCAGCGACGTGCCTAGAAACGACAGCAAGGGCAGCAACAAGCGCCAAATTGACCGCAATTCGAGCTCGCAGGCCCTGATGGCCTCGATCAATCCCCTGGTGCCCAGGATCTTCATGACGCGCTTCAGGTTGTAGGCGAGCACATGCAGGCTCATTTCCGTGCTGACGCGCGGCAAGGTCCTGGTCAGGAAATGGGTCGCCCCCATCCACGCCTTGAGCGTGCCAAACGGGTGTTCGACGGTCTGACGGCGGATGCGCATGGACTCGGGGGATTGGTCCAGGCGGGCTTGCATGGCATCGAGTACCGCCTCGTGCTCCCAACGGCTGATGCGCCGCTGTTCGCCAGGGGTGCATTGCGACTTGAGCGCACACGTCTGGCAGTGCGAACTCCAGTAGCGATGCAATTTCAGACCGCGCTCGATTCTTGAGGTGCGCCAGATTAGGTGATCTCCGGCTGGACAGCGGTATTCGTTCTTCGCGGCGTCGTAAATGAAATCCGCCCGGCCGAAGCGTCCGTGCGCGGTGGCGCTGGAGGTCACGGGCTTGGGAACGATCGCGGTGATGCCTGCCTCCTGGCAGGCGAGTATCTCTTCGCTGTTGAAATAGCCCCGGTCGGCGACGGCCGTCAGTTCCTGCGTGCCCATCTCGGTCCGCGCCTGCTGGGCCATCGAAGCCAACTGGTCTCGGTCGTGTCCCACGTTGGTGACTTCGTGGGCCACGATCAGGTGGTGCTTGGCATCGACCGCCGTCTGGACGTTGTAGCCGACGATCCCGCTGCCGCGGCCGCTGGTGGCCATCGAGCGCGCATCCGGATCGGTGAGGGAAATCTGTTTGTCAGGCGTGGCCAGCAACTGGACTTCAATGGTCTTGAGCTTCTGCATCTGTTCCTTCAGGACGGCGATCTTGTCTTGGAGGCGGGTCGTCTTGGCTTTTGCCAGGGTGGATTCCTGCCGGTCGGCGCTCTCGATGGCCGTGAGGTAGCGTTCGATGCTGGCTTCGATCTGCTCCATGCGCTTCTGGAGCTTGGCGCTGGTGAAGTTGCGATCCCGGTTGTTGACCGCCTTGAACTTGCTGCCGTCGATGGCGACCAGGGCGTCCGAGAACAGGTCGAGTTGGCGGCACAGCAGCACGAACTGGCGGCCGACTTTCCGGATGGCCGGGCCGTTGTCCTTGCGGAAGTTGGCGATGGTCTTGAAGTCGGGCATCAGGCGCCCGGTCAGCCACATCAGTTCGAGGTTGCGCTGACACTCGCGCTCTAGGCGCCGGCTGGACTGAATGCGGTTGAGGTAACCGTAAAGGTAGAGCTTCAGGAGCACGGCAGGGTGGTAGGAGGGCCTGCCCGTGGCCGCGGGCTCGACGCCTGAAAAACCGAGTTGACCCAGATCCAGTTCATCGATGAAGACATCGATCACGCGAACCGGGTTGGTCTCGGCAACGTAGTCGTCCAGGCTCGCTGGGAGCAAAGTGCCTTGGGTGCGGCTTTCGCCTTCGACAAAACGCTTCATCCGGATGCCCCTGAACGCGATGCGTCATTATCCAGGGAGATCAGCGTTTTTACACAGTCTGGACCCACAAGAGACATCCAGCCTTAGGTGCTCTACCCGTCAGCTACCTGGGGTTAAGCAGCCATTCAGGTTGAACGTATCTAAAGTCACGGCATCGTCAATTCGGGTGGTGACAAACGTTGAAAATCTTGCATCACTGTTCACTATTCCCAAGCGCTACAGGAACTGGTGCCCGCATCCCTTCCGAGTAGAACCACGCCTTGAACTTGGCCATTTGCTTGATTCGGTCTGCATAAAGCGTCACCTTGTCCGAGGGCGCGAAGATTTTCGCCATCAACTTGGCGTCAGATTCGTTCACGCGCAGCGACAGATAGTTGGCCACGGCGGTGAAAAGGGAAGAGTCGAAATCCTTCGCCTCCTGCGAGGCCACCACGAAAGACAACCCATATTTGCGGCACTCCTTGGCCATGGTCGGGATCAGCTTCAGGCGTGCCGCGCGGTGCGCCTCGTCAAAAATGATGGCGTGGGTGATGCGGCTTTGCGTGCCGCGCCGGAACATGGACTGGTAGAGGTTGTGCAGCACGAAGGTGGAAAACGCTCGCTGTAGCACTTCGTTCTGCGAACTGTGGATTTGCACCAGGGTGGGTGTTTCGCTATCGAGCAGGGTGGGCGCCCCGGTGTTGGCGTCGAACAGGCCGTAATCCGCCAGTTCCGCCAGTCGGGTCATCAGTCCCTTGTCGGGTTTGGGGTCCGCCTTGAGTAGATCATGGAACGCAGAGAAAGGCGGAATTTCGCCTCTCGTACCCAAGGACCAGCCCCGGTCGGCATAACTCTGCTTGATCGCTTCGCGCAGCCGGCCCAGCTGCACATCGCCCAGGTCGGGAAAAATGGCCGCGAAGTTGTCGCGCAGCAGTGTCACATTGTCCATGTAGGCGAGAGGTGCATCGCTCACCACTTGGAGCGGGTTGAAGCCCAGGCCGGCATAACTCACCGTGCGCAGCCTATCGCCCCAGAGGGTGCCCAACTTCTCGTCGATGTCCTGGTGGTAGGAAAACACAATGGGCGCGATGCCGGCCTCCATCAGTTGCCGGCAAAGCTGGATCAGGCAAGTGGTCTTGCCCATGCCCGGCAGGCCTACGATGAGCAAATGCGGGTTACCCTGGATGCTTACCTGCCAATGTACAAGCTCGTCGCTACCGTCACGCTGTCCGAGGCAAAGCTCGACGGCTCCCGCCGCACCGCCCTCGGTACTTCCTATATCTTCTTGAGGCGCGGGATGCTCCATACCCGTCTGGACGGCCGTAATGGTTTCCCCACTCGCGGGCGCCATGGAACCGGCCTCGCCAATGCCGGGGGATACAACGGCGGCGGGAGTCAGCGCACCACGCCTGGCCTCGGGCAAGCGTACCGGTCCAAACAACCAGATGTCCTCACCGATCTGAGCCGGCTTCGTCCCACCATACTCCGGACAGAAAACGAAACCCACCTTGGCCCGTTCCTGTTCCAGCAAGGTCGGCAAGGCATAACCGGTGCCCTCGTGCGCCAGCTTTGACAATTCCTTGTCGATGCGCTCGAACGCCTCTGCCGTCAGAGTGTGGCGCCGGCCCTTGCGCGCGTAAAAGCGCAACACCCTCGCCAGGCGGGCACGCTGCACGGTCTTTTCCAGTGGTGTGGTCGCCGGCCCGAACAGCTTTTCCCAGCGCTGACAGGAAGCGTCGAGCTGGCTGGAAACCATGTCCAGCAAGTCGAGCGTGCGGGCAGTCTTGAGGTAACGACGAAATTTCACTTCCACGAAGCTGAACTTCAAGCCGCCGCGCTTGCCCGTCGTCACATACAACAGATCGGCGCGTTGCCCGCTTTCTTCCTTGCTCTCGCCCACCGCGCGGAACAATTCCGGCACATCGTCGAGCGGCACGAAGTAGCCCTCGGCCAGGGACAGCCAGGGAGATTCCACATCACCGCCAACTGCGCAATGGCTATGAGTCAAAGCCAGAGCCACCATTTCCTGTGCCACCGTGCCGGATCGGGTCAGGCGCAATGCGAGGCGGCCGCTTACCGCCTTCAGCGCATCCAGCAGGAACTTGCAATTGCGGGGGCTGGCCGACAGCCCCATCTCCCCCAGCGCCGCATCCAGCAACCGCACGATCTCGTCGAGCGAGCTGGTGGAAGTAATGAGTTGCAGAAAGCCCAGGTCGTCGCGTTCCGGCACGCAGTCGATTAGATACGCTTCATACAGGCTCGGCAGATCGCGCGGGGAATCAAAATATTCGACACCCGCATGGCGGTCCACGGTCACCACCCAGTCGCAGAGACGGTGCAGGCTCGCCAGCATCTCACCCCGGTCGGGCGACACTTCGGTTATCAGCACCGGCCAGTCGTTCTCGCCCGCGCCCATGCGCTTGGCCACACAGCGCAGCAGGGCGGAATGGGCCTTGACCAGGCGATCAGAGAAACCGCGTCCGACGGGATGTTTCTCGCCTTCCGGCGCGACCGGAATCGACGACACCCAATGTGGTACCGGACCCGCCTCGAAGCGACGCTCCGGCGTCAGCGCCAGGCCATGCACCTCCAGCGCCGCATCGGGAACGCTGGCCTTGGGCACGCATTTAAGGTCGGTCTTGAAAATATCGAAGGCCAGGGCGAGATGGGCCGGGCTGGATGGTGTCTCGCTATCTCGCCGCGCCCAGGCCAGGCGCGGCAGGCTCACGCCACCGGAGCGGGATGCGCTACCGAGCAGCCAACGGTCTTCCTCCGGCACCACCCCGGCGCCACTGCGCTGACGCTCGGTGGTGGCCGAGAGGAAGCGTCCCACCATGCTTCTCCGTCCATTTGCCGGGTAGAGGTCCAGCACAAAAGCGCGTTTGCCCTCGCCATCCCGTGCCTCGCCTTCCTCGTCTAGCTCCGCCGACTCCACGTCACGCAAGGCACAGCCAAGCGCTCGCACAGCCGGCATGGCATCACCGGGGCGCAAGGCATGCACATGCACGCGCCGGGTTTCCGGGTGCAAAGCAAGATAGCGGGCGACTTCCTCACCCAGCAATTCGGAAGCGCTCTTGCCCACAGACGGCGCCAGCAATTCCTCACTCTTGGCATCGCCATCCCCCAGCAGGCGGGAGAGCAAGGCCACGGTGGCCTTGGGTTCGGCATCGCCGGTCGCGGTCATCGCCACGGTATGAAAGCCCAGGCTGTCGGCAAACACGAAAGCTTCACCCTGCTCGAAGCCCGGCAACATGGCCGGGTAATGGGCACCGATCAGCGTACCCATCAGCTTGGCCACCTTGGCCGGCTGGGCGCCTTCCTCGTAGCGATGTCGCCACGCCAGCATGTCGAAGGCCTGCTGCCAGGCCACCCGAAGTGGATGGGTAGGCAACACGATGAGGCCGATGCGCTGGCCACTCACCCCCACCACTTCCAACGTGTGAATCAGGGTGGCACGGGCAGGCGCGGCGTCCCACCAAGCGGTGGCAGCATTGACGTATTCGCTGAAGAACGGGCGGTC
>CAIXFP010000016.1 GCA_903918705.1 uncultured Pseudomonadota bacterium | reverse complement strand
TGGCCACCGGTGGGGCCTGTCGCATCTTCCGCCACTCCACCAACGCCCACATCAACACCGGCGACGGGCTGGGCATGGTGCTGCGCGCGGGGCTGCCGCTAGAGGACATGGAGTTCTGGCAGTTCCACCCCACCGGCATTCCCGAGGTGGGCAGCCTGATTTCCGAAGGGGTGCGGGGCGAGGGCGGCTTCCTGGAGAACAAGGACGGGGAGAAGTTCATGGCTCGCTACGCGCCCAACGCCAAGGACCTGGCCTCCCGCGATGTGGTGGCGAGGGCCATCGCTCAGGAGATTCGCGCCGGACGCGGCTGCGGCCCCCACGGCGACTATGTGAACCTGAAGATCGAGCATCTGGGCGCCGAGAAGATCAAACAGCGCCTGCCCGGCATCCGCGAGTTGTCCATGCAATTCGCAGGCTGTGATCCCATCACCGACCCGATTCCCGTGACCCCCACCGCCCATTACATGATGGGAGGCATCCCCTCCAACATGCACGGCCAGGTGGTTACGCCGGAGCGCTACGGTCCGGAAGAGCCAGTGCCCGGCCTCTACGCCGTGGGCGAGTGCGCCTGCGTCTCGGTGCACGGCGCCAATCGCCTGGGCGGCAACTCCCTGTTGGACCTGGTGGTGTTCGGCCGCGCCGCCGGCATCCACATGATCGACTATCTGCGCGAAAACCCGATCCCGCGTCCCTTGCCGGCGGAACAGGTAGAGCGTTCCCTAGCGCGTCTGGCGCGCTGGGACCGGCGCGAAGGCAGCGAGACGGTGGCCGGCTTGCGCGGCGACATGCAGAAGGTGATGCAGGACCACTGCGGCGTCTATCGCACCAGGGAATTGCTCGAGGAAGGGCTGGAAAAGCTGACTCGGGTGGAAGCACGCCTGCACGATGCGGCCCTGTCCGACCACAGCAAAATGTTCAACACTGCCCGCCTGGAAGCCCTGGAACTGGAAAATCTGCTGTCCATCGCCCGCGCCACCCTGGTGTCCGCCCTGGCCCGCGAGGAAAGTCGCGGCGCCCACAGCCGGGAGGACCACCCCAAGCGGGACGATGCCCACTGGCTGCGCCACACCCTGTATTTCACCGCGAACGACCAGCTCGACTACAAGCCGGTGAAGCTGAAGCCCCTGACCGTGGACACCTTCCAGCCGAAAGAGAGGACGTACTGATGCCGCGCGATGAAAACCAACGGTGTTCACCCCCCTTTCCCAAAGGGGGGCAGGGGGGATTTAGCCGTCGTGTGATTCATGTGGCGGTGACAAATCCCCCCCAGCCCCCCTTTGATAAAGGGGGGAGTCACCTCCTCGGTGGAAAGCGAGTCCTGTCATGAAATTCCGCATCTATCGCTACGACCCCGAAGCCGGCGCTGGTGTTGCAAATAAGCCGCGGATGCAGGACTACGAGATCGAGTTGGATCCCCAGGGCAGGAAGGTGCTGGACGCACTCCTCGCCATCAAGGACACCCTGGACGAGAGCCTGTCATTCCGCCGCTCCTGCCGGGAGGGGGTGTGCGGTTCCGACGGCGTCAACGTCAACGGCCGCAACGTGCTGGCCTGCGTCACGCCCCTGGAGGGTTTGAAGCAGCCCATCGAGATTCGTCCCCTGCCGCGCCTGGGCGTGATCCGCGATCTCATCGTCGACATGGACCAGTTCTACCAGCATTACCACGCGGTGAAGCCCTATTTGATCAACCTGGATCCGGAACCGGAGAACGAGCGCCTGCAAAGCCCGGAAGACCGGGCAGAACTGGACGGCCTCTGGGAATGCATCCTGTGCGGATGCTGCACCACCTCCTGCCCCTCGTTCTGGTGGAATCCGGACAAGTTTCTCGGCCCCGCGGCCCTCCTGCAGGGCTACCGCTTCATCGCCGACAGCCGCGACCAGGCCACCGACGAGCGCCTGGATTTCCTGGAAGACCCGTACCGCATGTTCCGCTGCCACGGCATCATGAACTGCGTCGAGGTCTGCCCAAAAGGCTTGAACC
>CAIXFP010000015.1 GCA_903918705.1 uncultured Pseudomonadota bacterium | reverse complement strand
TGAGGGGGGTGCATTTGCCACCCTCGCCGAAGAAATCGCCCACTGCGGCCAAGATGCGCGGGATGCGGGTGGAGCCACCCACCATCACCACGCCCTTCACCTCGTCCACGCTCAACGCCGCGTCGCGCAGCGCCTTGCGACAGGGCAACAGGGTCTTGTTGACCAGGCTGGCGGTCATTTCGTTGAAGGCGTCCTCGGACAGGGTCAGGTTGATCACCTCGCCGGTGGACAGCACCACGGTGATCTGCGCCGCAGTGTGTTCGGACAGGGTTTCCTTGGCCTCGCGCGCCCGGGCCATCAACACGGTCTTGTCATGGTCGTTGAGGGTGTGGACCTTGGCCTGCTCCAGGATCCAGCAATAGATGCGGCGGTCGAAGTCGTCGCCCCCCAGGGCGGAGTCGCCGTTGGTGGCCAGCACCTCGAACACGCCGCGGGTGAGCTTCAATATCGAAATGTCGAAGGTGCCGCCACCCAGGTCGTACACCGCGTAGATGCCCTCGGCGGCGTTGTCGAGGCCGTAGGCGATGGCGGCGGCAGTGGGTTCGTTAAGCAGGCGCAGCACGTTGAGGCCGGCCAGGCGCGCCGCGTCCTTGGTGGCCTGGCGCTGGGCGTCGTCGAAATAGGCCGGCACGGTGATCACCGCCCCCACCAGGTCACCGCCCAGGGACGCCTCGGCGCGGGCCTTGAGCACCTTGAGGATTTCCGCGGAGATCTCCACCGGGCTCTTCACCCCGGCCACGGTCCGGATCTGCACCATGCCCGGCGCGTCGACGAACTTGTAGGGCATGGTGGCGGTGTCGGGAATGTCCTTGATGCCGCGGCCCATGAAGCGCTTGGCCGAAATGATGGTGTTGTGGGGGTCTTCCGAGGCCAGCCGCAAAGCCGCATGGCCGACGCTGCTGCCGCCGTCCTGGAGATAACGCACCACCGAAGGCAGCAGGCCGTGGCCGTGGGCGTCGTTGAGCACCACGGAGACGCCGTTGCGCACCGTGGCCACCAGGGAATTGGTGGTGCCCAGGTCGATGCCCACCGCCAAACGGTGCTGGTGCGGCGCGGTGGACAGGCCGGGTTCGGAAATTTGCAGAAGTGCCATGGTATGCGGGTCGTTGTGGCGTTGGGCTGGTGCGGGCCGGATATTCGCGCGGCCTGGCGGTACTTGCTCAGTCAGGAGTCGCGGTGGCGGGCTCGGAAAGAAAGTTGTAGCAGGTCGTTCCTGGGGTCACCCGACTTCCTCGTAGGCAGCCCCCACATCGGCCAGCAGTTTGTCGGTAAAACGCAATTTGCGCAGGGTTTCCGCGGCGCCGGCGTAATTCCCCTGGCGGTCGATTTCCTCGGCCAATCGGGTCTGGAGTTCCCGCGCCTCGTGGCGCAGATCCTTTTCCAGGCGATCCAGCGCGGTGGTGTCATGGGCGGATTTGGCATCGGCCAATTGCTCGCTCATCTCCATGTGCCGCACTAGAAAATCCATGGGCATGCTGGTGTTGCCGGCGTCCATGGCGTGGACGCCCCGCAGGCGCAGGAGATAGTCGGCCCGCTCGAAGGGCCTCTTCAGGGTCTGGTAGGCCTCGTTCACCTTCGTCGCCCATTGCAGCGACAGACGCTGTTCCGCGTCCCCCGCGTGGGCGAACTTGTCGGGATGAATCTCGCTCTGCATGTCGCGATAGGCCTGGTCCAGGCGCGCCGCATCGAGCACGTAGGACACGGGCAGGCCGAACAGGGCGAAGTGGTCGCGGGAGAAGTCGAGCAATTTAGTCGAGAGTCGAGAGTCGAGAGTTGAGAGTCGAGAGTTGAGATGCAGTTACTCTCCACTCTCGACTCTCCTCTACCTTCAAACGTTGAACGATTCGCCGCAGCCGCAGGCCGACTTGACGTTGGGGTTGTTGAACTTGAAGCCTTCGTTGAGGCCCTCGCGCACATAGTCCAGTTCGGTGCCGGCCAGATAGGACAGGCTCTTCGGATCGACGTAGACGGTCACGCCATGACTTTGGAATTTCGTGTCTTCCGGGTCTTCCAGGTCGACGAATTCCAGCTTGTAGGCCATGCCGGAACAGCCGGAGGTGCGCACGCCCAGCTTGATGCCCAGGCCCTTGCCGCGCTTGGCGAGAAAGTTGGCGATATGGCTCGCGGCGCGCTCGGACAGGGTGACGCCGCCGGCGGCGGCGGGTCCCATGCCCAGGTCGGTGCCGGCCAGAGGGGAGGTGCAGGTTTCGGCGCCCATGCTCAGGCCTCCTGTAGGGCCGTCCCAAAGGAGGCCTGCGCCCCCTCGGGGGGCAGTGAACGAAGTGAACGTGGGGGCATTTGTTACTCCTTCGGTGGATTGCAGGCGGTGTATTCGCTGCTGCCCGCCTTGTTGCCGTGCTTCTGCTTGTAATCGGCCACCGCCGCCTTAATGGCGTCTTCCGCCAGGATGGAACAGTGGATCTTCACCGGCGGCAGGGCCAGTTCCTCGGCGATCTGGGTGTTCTTGAGATTCATGGCCTCGTCCAGGGTCTTGCCCTTGACCCATTCGGTCACTAGCGACGAAGAGGCGATGGCCGAGCCGCAGCCGTAGGTCTTGAACCTGGCGTCCTCGATGATGCCCTGCTCGTTGACTCGAATCTGCAACTTCATCACGTCGCCGCAGGCGGGAGCACCCACCATGCCGGTGCCGACATCGCCGGCGTCCTTTTCGAAGGCACCCACGTTGCGCGGATTTTCGTAGTGGTCGAGAACTTGTTCGCTGTAAGCCATTTCTTGCTCCTTTAAGTGGAGAGCGGAGAGTGGAGAGTCGAGAGCCCATCACTCTCCACTCTCGACTCTCCTCTCTCGACCGAATTCAATGTGCTGCCCATTGCACCGTGTCGAGATCGACACCGTCCTTGTACATCTCCCACAGCGGCGACATTTCGCGCAGCTTGCCGATCTTCTCGTGCAGCAGCTTGATGGTGTAGTCGATCTCCGCCTCGGTGGTGAAGCGGCCAATGGTGAAGCGGATGGAACTATGGGCCAGTTCGTCGTTGCGGCCCAGGGCCTTCAACACGTAGGACGGCTCCAGGCTGGCGGAGGTGCAGGCGGAACCGCTCGACACCGCCAGATCCTTGATCGCCATGATCAGGCTCTCGCCCTCG
>CAIXFP010000014.1 GCA_903918705.1 uncultured Pseudomonadota bacterium | reverse complement strand
GGGTCACCCGGTCGGCGACGATGAAGCTGGAGTAGAAGCCGACGCCGAACTGGCCGATCAGTTGGGCGTCCTTCTGCTGGTCGCCGGAAAGCTTGCCGAAGAATTCCTTGGTGCCGGACTTGGCGATGGTGCCGATGTGCTCGATCACCTCCTGGCGGCTCATGCCGATGCCGTTGTCGCGGATGGTGATGGTCTTAGCAATCTTGTCGACGCTGACCCGGATCTTCAGTTCGGCATCGCTCTCGAACAGCGCCGGATCGGACAGTGCCTCGAACCTGAGTTTGTCGGCGGCATCACTGGCGTTGGAAATCAGCTCGCGCAGGAAGATTTCCTTGTGGCTGTACAGCGAGTGGATCATGAGGTGCAGCAACTGCTTCACCTCGGCCTGGAATCCCAGCGTTTCCTTGGCAACGGTTTCGGTCATGGCGGGTAGCTCCCCTTGTTGAACAGGGGGCTTACATGGGGGAGAGCCCCTTGGGTTCAAGGGGCAAGTTGAAAGGCAATGTTGAATGTTGAATGCTTAATTTTGAATGGCTGATCAGGGGGCGCGAAGCGCCCACCCATTCAACATTCAAAATTCAACATTCATCGGCCGTCCAGCAGCGCAGCCGCTGGACGGCCGATGAGGTAGCCCTGGGCATAATCGACGCCGATGTCGCGCAATATGGCGAGCGTGGCCTCGTCCTCGACGAATTCCGCCACCGTCGTTTTGCCATAGCCGCGCACGGCGTTGGTCAGGGCGCGCACGAACACCACATCGTCCTGGTTGCGGGTGAGGCCCTTGATGAAGGAACCGTCGATCTTCACAAAGTCCACCGGCAACTCCTTCAGGTACTGGAACGAGCTGTAGCCCACGCCGAAGTCGTCCAGGCCAAATGCGCAGCCGAGGAGGCGGAATTTGCCCATGATCCGGGTCGCACCCTTGAAGTTGGCCAGGGCAGCGGTCTCCGTGATTTCCAGGAGCAGGCGATTGCCCTCGACAAGGTGCCGGTCAAGCATGGCCTGCAGCACCTCGAACGCCATATCGTCGTCAAAACTGCGGCTGGAGAGGTTGAGCGCGAGTTTCACGCTCGCGTCGACCGTGGCGGCGAACTTCACCACCGCCTCAATCACCCAGCGGTCGATACGGCGGATCAGGCCGGTGGACTCGGCCACGTCGATGAACATCCCCGGGGGCACCAGGCTGCCATCGCGCTCCACCAGGCGCAGCAAAGCCTCGTAATGGCTGATGTGGCCGCTCTCGATGTGCATGATCGGCTGAAAATGCATCACGAAACGGTCGTCCTCCAGAGCCTGCTCGACCCCATTGCGCCAGTGGGCCCGTCGGCTGACTGCTTCCTTGTAGGGATCGTCCACGCTGTAGAGATGCCAGGAACCATGTCCCTTGGCGCGGGCTTGGGAAAGGGCGATGTCGGCGTTGCCGAGGAGCGCGTCGGCGTTGCGGCCCTGCTCGGGGTAGGCAACCACGCCGACACTGACCGAGAGACGGTTGCGCGATTCCGTATCCTGATGCAGACGCAGCATGCCCTGGTTGATCGAACGTGACATGACGATGGCCTCGGCCACGTTCAACCCCGGGAAGGCGCACGCGAAATCGTCACCGCCCAGCCGCGCGGTCAAAGCAGGCGCGGGGGTGAGCCCCTGCAGCAGGCGGGCGAACTGGAACAGCACGGCATCGCCCGCTTCCTGGCCTCCCGCCTCATTCACCGACTTGAACTCGTCGATGTCGCACACCAGCAAAATACCGCGCTCGTCCAGATTCAGGCGGTTCTCCAGCTCGCGCTTGAAAGCGCGCCGGTTGAACAAGCCGGTCACCACATCGTGATCGGAAAGCAGCGAAAGACGCCGTTCCGTCTGCTTGTGGGTGGTGACATCGAGTCCGACCGACAGATACGACGTCTCGCCTTCCACCTCCTCCAGCCGGGAATGGAACCACACCACCTCGCGGGTCGTGCCATCCGTGCTGGTGAAAGTGCCCTCACCCTGAACCGGGGTACCGACCTTGAGGCGCGTCAGACTGTCCAGGTATTCGGCTCGCTGGGACGACGACAGGAACAGGTTGGCGAAGGACTTGCCTATCACTGTGCGCCCGGGCAGCCCGGTGGCACGAATGGCATAGGCATTGGCCAGGCGAATCCGGCCGCTCTCGGCGTAAGAGAGTATCAGCGCCGGCGCCGTATCCAGCAGCCCAGCGACGAAATCCCGCTCGTGCTCAAGCTGGGCGGCCTGCTCCTGGAGCGAGGCTGCGTGGTGCCGGGACTGGGCCTGCAAATGTTCCAGGGTATTGGCCAGGGCATAGGTCAGGCGCCCGAGGTCGTCCACCTCGTCGCGGAACAAGTGTCCCTTGCGACCATGGAAGGCGCCCCGCGCCTCCGCGAACAGCCCTTCTCCCAACAAGGGCAGAGCGCGCACGGCCTGCTTGATGCGATTCATGCTCGGCCGCAGCAGGAGGAACAGGATCAGCAAAGCGGCCACCAGCACCGCCCCCCCCAGCGCCATGCTCTTCCAGGCCGCGGCGCGCATTTGCTGGGTGCTCGCGGTGCTGTCCTGCATGATCACGAAGCGCACCTTGTCGCCACCGTCGGCGGGAGCGTTGAACATGAACAGTTGATACTGGCGCTCGCCCCGGTCCAGGGAAAAACCGGCACCCAGGCGCTCTTCCGGACGCAGGGAACGCAACAGCTCTTCGTATTTGGCGCCGCCGCTGACGGACAGCAGACGACCCGCCAGCACACCGGACTGGACGCTGTCGCCGCTGGGCAGGGTGCTCAGCAGGGCCACTTCCATGCCGGACAGGCTGCGAAAATCCATGATCAGATCCTGTAGCCCCACCGCCAGCACCACGGCTCCGACAGCGGTTCCACGTTCCACCAGCGGTACCGCGGCCGTGTAAAAACAGGTGGTGGAGCAATCCAGGACATACACCGGCACCTCACGCTGCCCGGCCAGACGGGCCAGGCCGCGAACGGCGCTCTCGCTGGTGGAGAAACCCCAGTCGCCCAGGGTGCGCCCATCCGGAGCGAAAAACGCGACCCGATCAAGGCCATGGGTCAGATTGAGTTCCGACCAGAAGGGCAGGAAAACCTGCTGCAACTGTGCCGAACTGGCGTTCAGCAGGGCCGGGCGCACTCCGGGAAGATCCGCCACCAGGGTGGCGAGAGATTGCAAGCGGGCGGACTGATGCACGAACAGGCGAGCCGCGAGATCCTGGCTCTGCTGCCGTTGCTGAACCCAGGACTGTTCCCGCAGTTGGTCGAAATGCCGCAACTGCAGCCAGGTAAAAACGGTAGCGGTCAGCGCCAGAGTGAGACCCGCCAGAACAATGATCTGGCCGCGGATACCGAGGAACAGAGGCCTCCCCTTATCGGTTCCGTCGCGCATCCGGGGAGTCATGGAATCGGACTCCTCAGAAATACCAGGCGCCTTGCAACAGCAGCAAATCCCAACGTTGTTTGGATGCGGGCACCGGTGTATCCGTGGGCGACAGCCAGGCGGTGCCGTCGATATGGTGCCATTCCCCCGACCAGGACCAGCGCCCCACATCGCGACGCAGGCCCGCGGCCCAGTCCTTGGCGAAACGCATGCGCGCGGGATCGTGGACCGGGTCCGGGTTGCGCGCCGCGAAGGCGGTGCCGGTGGGATCGCTCTTGTCGAAATAGAACACGTCGTATCTCAAGAATCCCCGCCAGCCATTCCCCAGCCTGCGGGTAGCCTGGGCGTACCAGGCTTCGGTGGTGTTGTCCCGTTCGATGGTGGCCGCATAGGGCGTAGCACCGTAATCACGGCTACGCACGTTGGTCTGCCCGTATTCGCTGGTGAAGGTCCAGAACTCCGAGTTGTGCTCCAGGGACAGTACCCAGTAGGGCAGGCGAGTGTTCCCCGCGGTCAACCCATCACCACTCCCGGGCCGATAGCGCATGGACATTTCCCCCAGGGAAAGTCCGGCGCGCCAACGTCCCCCCACGCTTTCGTACAGGGCCTGACTCACCCAGGAGTCCTTGCCCTGGAAGCGGCCGACGTTTCGTCCGGTCATGAAATAGGTCAGGTCCGGGTCGTTCACATCCGGTTGCAAGGCGTTGACCTGCCAGTAAATATGGCCGGTCTTGCCTTCATGATTGCCGTAGATGGAGGCTCCGGGCGCCGCCATGACGAAATTCCGCACCCGGTCGGCATAGATGGACTGCGGCATGATGATGCCGGGCCGGGTCTGCGCCACATCGCGGGTGGTGTTGTAGAAACCGTAGGGATTCTTGATCTTGCCCAGGCGTGCCCCCAGGGAAGTATCGCCGTCGGCCAGCAGCGTGTGATCGACAAAACCGTAGTCCAGACGCAGATCGCCTCTATCCGACTCGCCCGCCCAGCGCGCCAGCGCCTGGCCGGAGACCAGCCAATCCGCACCGGGACGCCAGGACAGGTTGCCGCCG
>CAIXFP010000013.1 GCA_903918705.1 uncultured Pseudomonadota bacterium | reverse complement strand
GGCGGTTCTGGCTATCCAGCCAGAGTGCCATGAAGACCTCGTGGTGCAACTGCCCGATGGAGTGCGTAAGAAATTCTTTCACCTGGCGAGGCGAATTCATATTCACACCCTGTACCAGCGTTTCCCCTAGAAGGCGGCGGGCCAGTTCCTTGGCTGCCGACAGGATCACTCGGGGTTTCGCCCAGCCATACTCCGTGCCGGGTTCGCGTGCCATGGCGACCGTGCAGGGCTCGTCGGGAAACAAACTCAACAGGCTCCCCCCCGTTTCCATCAGCATGCAGTCAGCGGTGTTCTCGCCCACCAGCACCGCCAGCAGATCACGGTCGGATAGATTCGCTACGGGTTGATTCAACATCGTGTCCTCCATTTCAGAAAAACACGGGGCGCCTCCGGGGAGGCGAACTCCCCGAAAGGGTTTGAAGAAAAGATGTGACGGCGCCGGCGGCGCTACGCCACCGAACTACAACTCGACCGCCAGTTCCCGGCAGACCGCGACCACATCCAGATCGCCGGAAGCGATCGCAGCCAGGGTGGACTCGTCCAGCACCTGCACGACGCGAGTAGCACGCCGCTGCAACTCCTCGGCGGCGACCGCCGACCAGTTCTCGATGCTGGCCAGGGTGTCGAGCTGCAGAATGTCGCCGCGGCTATAACCCCGCAGAATCTCTTTCAAATGAACGCGATGCTCTTCGGCCATGTTGTGACCCTCCAGAAAAATGAAATGCGGAGACCACCCCCGTAGCGGGGACGGGTGCCCCGATGGGGTTGAGAATCGAAAGTGGTGCTTAGGCGGAAATCGCTTCCACCCAGTCCTGAACAAATGCCTTGCCGGTCACACCGTGCTGACGCACGTGGCGCACGCGGCCCTGGCTGAGTCTCATGGCCTTGGCCAGCGAGGCGATCGTTTTCTTGCCCTTGCGCATCAACCTGGTGATCTGGTCGCCGCTGAGGGAGTCCGGATAAACGACCGGGGGTAAGTCCTCGATCAACCCTGCCAACTGGTGGTAGTTGACCTCATGCAGGGACTCCACCAGGCCGGTGATGGCAGCCGAATCCCAGAACGCCGGGTATTCCACGCCTTGCCAGTCTGCTTCCTCGGTGCTCTTGAGGAAGTCCTCGGCAATCCAGTCGCCAACCTCATCGGGATAGGCTTCCACCATGATCGCGACAGGGTCCAGGCCCCTCGAATTGCAGAACCTGGCATACAGCGCCAGGACCGGCGAGCCGATGGTTCCGTCACATGGTTGCGACAGGCGGTAAGGCCTCGGAGAAACTGGCCGATCACAGGCTTGCACCAGGGCCAGAACCTCAGCAAGGGTCGGCGGTTCCGGTACGCGGTAAACGGCGCCCTTGATGCCTCCAGGAACCTTGACCTCCGCCTCGACGAGATAATCCCCGTTCCGGCAATCACGACTGATGTAGACCCTGTGTTGCCGCTCCAGGCTATCCCATATCGATACAAGTTCGAGTTGCATATTCATCGCTCCAAAAGATTGAAATTGCACGGAGCGATGCCTGGAAGGGCATATGCCCCTCGCGGGTTGATGTTGAAACTTGAAATTAACAACGGCCCAAGGCGAGCAACGCCGCCCTGTAGGCCTTTTCCCAATCGACCTGGCCACCCGTTTCCTGGGCGGCCTTGTGGGCATCCACGAGGTACCGGCAGGCCAGCATCGCGGCGTTCGCTTGCTGGATATGGACCACGCTTGCATCCGGCGCCGGCCAGTCGCCGACCTGGGCGATAGCCTCGAAGACGAGCGCGCCACTCTCGTTCGACTCCTCGTAGTCATCAAACAGGAGGGGCATTTCCGCCGTGTCGTCCCAGATGGTGCCTTCAGCGAAAGCTTGATCTGCTTCCTGCTCAGCTTCCTTGGGTGACTCGGCTTCAACGCCTACCTGGACGCGGTGCTTGTAGTCCAACTCATACTCGACCACATAACGGCTCATGGTTTGGTTCTCCTGAACATTGCCTGAGGAGAACCTTCCCGCGCGGGGAGGCATTCCCCAGGCGGGTTGATGGCGTTGATGGTTACCGTGCGTGTTGTTCAACCACGTGAGCAAGCACCTTGGGCGAGATCCGGTACCGGCATCCGGCGTGTACGCCGACCAGCCGACGCCCG
>CAIXFP010000012.1 GCA_903918705.1 uncultured Pseudomonadota bacterium | reverse complement strand
GTCGCCTGGGATGTTGCGGGTGTTCCGTTCCCCGCGAGCGCGGGGATGAACCGCTAAACGAGACCATGCACTTCCTCACCGGCGCCCGTTCCCCGCGAGCGCGGGGATGAACCGAACTGTCGCTGTCCGGGGCCGGCGGCGGCCTTCCGTTCCCCGCGAGCGCGAGGATGAACCGCCCAAGGGATTCGTGCAGCGCATCCTGGGCGTCAATTCAGGCCGTACCGCTCCAACTTCCTGTACAGCGTCCGTTCACTCACCCCGAGCAGGTCCGCCACGGTGCGGCGGTGGCCGTCGTGGCGGGCGAGGAGGTCGCGGATGTAGTCGCGCTCCGCGCCCTTCAGGCTGGGGTCGGTGCGCTTCGCCCGCGCCACGGGTGCGGCCACTGCGGCCTGGTCCTGCTGGAAGACGATGTCGTCGGCCCCGATCACCCCGTCGCGGCAGTGCAGCAGCGCGCGCTGCAGCACGTTGCGCAGCTCGCGCACGTTGCCGGGAAAGGCGTAGTGCTTCAGCTTGTGGAGGGCGGCCTTGTCGAGGTGGCCATGGGCCTGGCCGGGGCCGGCCAGGCGGGCGAGCAGCACCTCGGCCAGGGCCGGGATGTCGTCGCGGCGATCGCGCAGGGCGGGCAGGGACACGTCGATGCCGGCAATGCGGTAGTAGAGGTCCTCGCGGAAGCGGCCCTGGTCCACCCAGTCCAGGAGGGCACGATTGGTGGCGGACACCAGGCGCACGTCGGCGCGCAGGGTATTGGTGCCGCCGACGCGGCGGAATTCCCCGGTCTCCAGCACCCGCAGCAGCTTGGCCTGCTGCGCCAGGGGGATTTCCGCCACCTCGTCGAGGAACAGGGTGCCGCCGTCGGCCAGTTCGTAGAGGCCCTTCTTCTGCCCGGTGCTGCCGGTGAAGGCGCCGCGCTCGTGGCCGAACAGTTCGTTCTCGAACATGGTTTCCGGCACCGCCGCGCAGTTGATGGCGATGAAGGGGCGGCCGGCCCGGGGCGAGCGTTCGTGCAGGAAGCGCGCCGCCAGTTCCTTGCCCACACCGCTCTCGCCGTAGAGCAGCACCGAGGCTTCGGACTCCGCGGTGCGCGCCAGGTTGTCGATGCAGGCGAGGAAGGCCGGCGAGTGGCCCACCATGCGCATTTCCTCGCAGCCCAGGGGCAGTTCCGCCTCCAGGGGAAACACCGCTTCGCCGAGATACAGGCGGCCGTCGCCGCCGTGGATGGCATGGCCCTTGATGCGGGCGCGGGCGGCGTGGCCCTCGCCGTCGTAATGGGTGTGCAGCACCTCGCCCCCCTCGCCGCCGGCGAACAGGGCCAGGTGCGGGCACAGCTCGCCGTGTTCGTGGCAGGGCTGCGGCGAGTGGTGGGAGACCTCGTGGCAGCGCCGCCGCAATACCTCCCCGCGCTCCATGCCGTACAGGCGGCAGTAGGCCGCGTTGGCGGCGACGATGCGGTAATCGCGGTCGATGACCACGAAGGGCCGTTCGTTGGTTTCGATGAGGCTGTGCAGGTCTACGGGCAGCATGACGATTCCTGGATATGTCATGACGCATCCTACTGGCGTCATGACATTTATGTCATGACATTTCTTTGGCCGCTCGCGGCGGCAGTCCGTGAAGTCGCGCTCCACCGTGTCTGGCGGCCATGGCACGGCTCTTGCAATGGATGGTTTCCCGCAACCCAAGACGAGGATGGAGACATGACCGTAGACAAGAAGAACTGGAACCTGCAACCCGACGTGGCGATGAGCCCAGAAGTGGCCAACGAGGTGGCAAAGGTGGCCTGCGCCCTGAAGAGCCTGTCCGCCTACACCACTTTTGCCATTGAACGCGAGGACTGCCCGGAAGATCTGCAGAAGATCGTGGAAGAAGGCCTGGAGGCCATGGCCAGGATATTCGTCTGGTAAACCCTCGAAACCAACTCTGTTGGGCACGCTGCGCTTTGCCCAACCTATCTAGCTGATCACTCACGGAGTACCCACTCAATGGCACGTATCGTCATCCTCGGCGCCGGCATCGGCGG
>CAIXFP010000011.1 GCA_903918705.1 uncultured Pseudomonadota bacterium | reverse complement strand
TGCTGCGCATCAGCGCGGAAGGGGTGGGCGCCCACACCCAGTTGATGGAAATCGTGCGCCTGACCGAGGCCGCCCAAGGCTCCAAGGCGCCGATCCAGAAACTGGCCGACCGCATCTCCGGCGTCTTCGTCCCCATCGTCATCGCCATCGCCCTGACCACCCTGGCCGGCTGGTGGTTCGCCAGCCACGACTTCACCCGCAGCCTGATTCCCGCCGTGGCGGTGCTGGTCATCGCCTGCCCCTGCGCCCTGGGGCTAGCCACCCCCACCGCGGTGATGGTGGGTCTGGGCCGTGGCGCGCAACTGGGCATCCTGGTGCGCTCGGCGGAAGCCCTGGAGCGGGCGGAAAGCCTCTCGGTGCTGGCCCTGGACAAGACCGGCACCCTGACCGAAGGCAAGCTGGCCTTGCTCGGCATCGAACCGGCCGGGGCCATGGACGAGGATACGGCGCTACGCCTGGCCGCCTCCCTGGAACAGGGCAGCAGCCATCCCCTGGCCCTGGCTCTGCTCGCCGCCGCCGGGCAACGCGGCCTGAGTCTGGCAACCGTGGCCGATTTCGCCAATGAGCCCGGCATGGGGGTCAGCGGCGTGGTGGAGGGCCGTTGTTTGTCCCTGGGCACGCGCGAGCTGGCGCACTCCCCCCTTTATCAAAGGGGGGCGGGGGGGGATTTAGCCGAGGCTGGCTTAAGCAACCGTCCTCAAATCCCCCCTAACCCCCCTATTTCAAAGGGGGGGACCACAGAGATCTGGCTCGCTGAGGGTAATGCTCCCCTGGCCCGCTTCACCCTCGCCGACCGCCTGCGCCCCAGCTCGCCAGCCGCCGTGGCCCGCCTGCAGGCCCAGGGCATCCGCCCGGTCATGCTCAGCGGCGACCAGGAAGCGGCGGCCGCCGCCATCGCCCGGGAAGCCGGCATCGAAGAATGGCGCGCGCGCGTGAAGCCCCAGGACAAGGCCGCCGCCGTGGCCGCCCTCAAGGCGGCTGGACACGTGGTGGGCATGGCCGGCGACGGCGTCAACGACGCCCCGGCGCTAGCCAGCGCCGACGTCAGCTTCGGCATGGCCAGCGGTTCCGACATCGCCCTGGAAGCTGCCGACATCACCCTGATGCGCTCCGACCTGAATGGCGTGGCGGACGCGGTGGCCCTGTCGCGTGCGGTGATGAAGAAAATTCGCCAAAACCTGTTCTTCGCCTTCGTCTACAACGTGCTGGCCCTGCCTCTGGCCGCCGCCGGCATGCTCAACCCGGTCATCGCCGGCGCGGCCATGGCGCTCTCCTCGGTTTCCGTGGTCAGCAACTCGCTATTGTTGAAACGCTGGAAACCAAAATAGCCGGGCGGCCTCTATTCAAGCGGGTAACCACCATGCACATCGGCATCCCCAAGGAAATCAAGGATCACGAATTCCGCGTCGCCGCCACTCCGGCGGGCGTGGCGGAACTGGTGCGCGGCGGTCATCGGGTCAGCATCGAGACCGGGGCCGGCGCGGCAGTCGGCTTTGACGACGCCTTCTACCAGGCAGCCGGCGCACAAGTGATGAATCAGGCAAAAGCGGTTTATGCAGCCGACCTGATGTTCAAGGTCAAGGAACCGCAACCATCTGAAATCACCAGGCTGCGGCCCGGACAGTGGTTGTTCTGCTACCTGCACCTGGCCGCCGCCCCCGGTCTGGCGCGTGCCTTGCTGGACAAGGGCGTGACCGCCCTGGCCTTCGAGACCGTGCTCGATGCTGCCGGCCACACCCCCCTGCTGGCGCCCATGTCCCAGATCGCCGGGCGGCTTGCCATCCAGGCCGGCATGCAGGCCCTGGAAATGAAGAACGGCGGGCGCGGTGTGCTGCTCTCCGGCGTCCCCGGAGTGCCTGCGGCCAAGGTGGTGATCCTGGGCGGCGGCGTGGTGGGGGCCAATGCGGCGCGCATTGCCCTGGGCGTGGGCGCCGACGTCACCCTGCTGGACAACGCCGGTGAGCGCCTGCGCGCCTTCGACGAGCAATACGGCGGCCGTCTCAAGACCTGCTATTCCCACGCCGACAATATCGCCGAGTGCTTGAGGGACACCGATCTCCTGGTGGGTGCCGCCTACGTCCACGGTCGCCGCGCGCCCCACCTGATTACCCGCGAGTTGCTGCACAGCATGCCCCGCGGCGCCGCGCTGGTGGACGTGGCCATCGACCAGGGCGGCATCAGCGAGACCTCCCGCCCCACCACCCATTCCGACCCGTTCTATGTGGAAGAAGGCATCGTCCATTACTGCGTCGCCAACATGCCCGGCGCGGTGGCGCGCACCGCCACCCTGGCCCTGGCCGAAGCCACCCTGCCCTACCTGCTGCGTCTGGCGGCCGACCCGCGGGCGACCCTGGAAGCCGATCCCGGCTTCGCCGCCGGCCTCAATCTCGTGGCCGGCCATGTCACCCACGCCGGCCTGGCCCAGGATCTGGGCGACACCGTGGCGGATTGGCAGTTGCCGTAGGTTGGGCGAAGTGCGGCGTGCCCAACCTGCGTCGCACTGTATGGCCCCTCCGGGTATCATCACCGGGATTTATTCAATACGCCCCAAACCATGCCCGTCACCCTTAACCTTCAGTCCGGCAACTGCACCGTGGCCATCAGTGGCAAGTTCACTTTCGACATCCATCGCCAGTTCCGCGAGTACTCCGAACAGGCCCTGGACCAGCCCGACTGCAAACACCTGGACATGGATCTCTCCGGCGTCGAATACCTGGACAGTTCCGCCCTGGGCATGCTGCTCCTGGTCCGCGACAAAGCCACCGCGCTTGGCAAAAAGGTCCGTCTCAAGGGGGCAACCGGTACCACCCTGCAAATTCTGCAGACGGTCAAGTTCACGGAGATGTTTGAGCTGGCCTGACCGCATGGCCACCTGGGCGCCGCGACTTCTGTTCGCCGCCCTCCTGGCCGGTGGGCCGCTCCCGGCTGCCGGAGAGCTTCCCACTTTTTCACTAGCCAAAGCCGCCTGGCACTCCTCCGATTCCCGTCTGCTCGACCGCCACGGTGAACTTTTGCAGGAATTACGCGGCGACCCGAACGTGCGCCGCGGCGACTGGACTCCCCTGGCGGGCATCTCCCCGGCCCTGGTCGCCGCCGTGTTGCGCGCCGAGGACCGGCGCTTCTTCGAGCACGCCGGCGTCGACTGGCTGGCGGCCGGCGAAGCGGCCCTCTCCAACTGGCTGAAGGCGAAGCCGCGCGGCGCCTCCACCCTCACCATGCAGCTTGCCGCCCTGCTGGACAGCCGCTACCGCGCCCATAGCGGACGCCGCGACATGGCCGAGAAATGGCGCCAGATGCAGGCGGCGGAAGAACTGGAACGCCACTGGCGCAAGACCGAGATCCTGGAGACCTATCTCAACCTGGTGCCGTATCGCGGTGAGCTGACCGGCATCGACGCGGCGGCGCGGGGCCTGTTCGACAAGCGCCCGGCCGGGTTGAGCACGAGCGAATCCCTGATCCTGGCGGCACTCATCCGCGCCCCCAACGGCAAGCCCGGCGAGGTGGCGCAGCGGGTGTGCGCCCTGGCCGCCGGCCTGCCCGGAGTGCCGGACTGTGTCCACCTGCGTGGACTTACCCTCTCGACCCTGAGCGGGCGCTACCCCATCGTCGCGGCGGCGAACCTGGCGCCGCATCTGGCGCGGCGGCTGCTGGGCGATAGCCGGACCATGGCCAGAACCACTCTCGATGCCGGCCTGCAACGCTTCGTGATCGCCACTCTGGACGAACAGCTCAACCACCTGGCCAGCCGGGAGGTGCACGATGCTGCCGCCCTGGTGTTGGACAACGCCGACGGCGAAGTGCTGGCCTACGCCAGCGCCAGCGGGCGCGACGAGCCCTCGCCGGAAAGCGATGGCGTCCAGGCGCCGCGCCCGGCTGGCTCCACCCTGAAGCCCTTCCTTTACGGCCTGGCTCTGGAACGACGCCTGCTCACCGCCGCCTCGTCCCTGGAGGACGTGCCGCTTTCCATCACCACGGCGGGCGGCCAGTACGCGCCGGAGGACTACGATCCCATGCACCACGGCCTGGTCAGCGCACACACGGCCCTGGCCGGCTCCCTCAACATCCCCGCGGTGGAGACGCTCAAGCTGGTGGGCCTGGAACCCTTCGCCGCGCGCCTGGGTCGGTTCGGCTTCGCTGGCCTCACGGAGGACGCGGATTTCTACGGCTATTCCCTGGCTCTGGGCAGCCTGGACGTGACCCTCGAACAACTGGCCAACGCCTATCGCGCCCTGGCCAATGGCGGCGTTTATTCGCCGCTGCGCTTCACGCCGGGCACGGACCCGCCCGCCGGGCAGCGAGTACAAAGCGCGGAAACCGCCTTCCTGATTGCCGACATCCTCGCCGACCGCCAGGCCCGGGCCGTCACCTTCGGCCTGGAGAATCCGCTGGCCACCCGGTTCTGGACCGCGGTGAAGACCGGCACCAGCAAGGACATGCGCGACAACTGGTGCGTGGGTTTCTCGCGGCGCTACACGGTGGCGGTCTGGGTGGGGAATTTTTCCGGGGCGCCCATGCACGATGTGTCCGGCATCAGCGGCGCCGCCCCGGCCTGGGCGGCCATCATGCAGCGCCTGCATGTAACGGAGCCTTCTTTGCCGCCGACTCCGCCCCATGATCTGTTGCGCAAACAGGTGCAACCCCCAGGCGAGCCGCCGCGGCGGGAATGGTTTTTGCCCGGTACGGAACCGCTGGGGACCACCTGGCAGGCGGCGAATCCACCGGCGGCCATCGTCGCGCCCAACGACGGCGCCATCCTGGCCCTGGACCCGGACCTGCCACGGGAACGCCAGCGCCTGCGCCTGCAAGCCAGCCATGCCCCGGCAGGCGCCGGCTGGCGCCTGGATGGAGAGCGCCTGGAAGCGGAGGATTGGCCGCTGGCGCGCGGCCGCCACTGCCTCGACCTGCTCGACCGGGGCGGCCGGGTGCTGGACGCGGTGGATCGCTGCGCGCCGGGCGCGCTGGTGATC
>CAIXFP010000010.1 GCA_903918705.1 uncultured Pseudomonadota bacterium | reverse complement strand
GCGCTGGGCGGGCTGGCGCGCAGGCCGGCGAAGGCGCCCGCGCCGAGGGTCACCCCGGCGCTGGCGCCGGCGCCGATGGAGAAGCCGGCGCTCAGGCCGATGCCGCCACCCACTCCCGCTGCGGCGGAAAAACCGGCGGCGGCGGACAGGGTGATGCCGCCGCCCACCGCCAGGCCGACATCGCCGCCGAAGCGCAGGCTGGCGGCGCCGTTGGCGGTGGCGATGCCGCGCGCTGCGCGGGGGTCGCCGGCGGCCCCGGCGATGCTGCTGGCGGCGCTGCCGGCGGGGGCGCTCACCGGGTCAATGCCGAGGTCGCCATCCACCCTGGCCGAGGGGTTCTTCCTGCTCTGGAATTCCACGTCCTGGCTGGACAGGGTGAGGTTGATGCTGGCGCGCAGGGGCACGCCGCTGGCGGCGAAGAAGTCGATGGTTTCCTTGTATTGCTCCACCACGCCCTTGAAGCTGTAGCTGCCCCAGCCGAACTCCACCTTGGGCGCGAATTTCTTCTTGCCGTCCTTGGCCGGCTGCAACAGGGTGGAAATCTGCTCGGTCTGGATGCGCACGTCGGCGCCGCTGTCGGTGCTGTCGAAGATCACCGTCATGGTCAGCTTGCCGCTGGTCTTCTTGACGAACTGGCGTGCGCTGTTGTTGCCGCCGCTGCTGTCGAATTCGTTGGACAGCGTGTATTCCAGGGAGGCCGGGTTGAATTGCACAGCCACCGGCGGGCCGCCGGCGCCGGTGCCTTCCAGCACCTTGAAGGTCGCCAGTTCCACCTGGGGCGAGTCGGGCAGGCCGGGCATCAAACACCTCCGTCGATCAGGCGCAGGCCCTCGTGGGCCAGATGCAGTTCCTCGATGCCCACCTCGGTGCCCTTGGCATTGAGGTCGGCGGCCTTGAATTTCACCGGCAGGCAGTTGTCCAGACCCCAGGTGACGATGGCGTCGCCGGCGGCGTTCTGCATGTTGATCTCGGCGGACAAGCGGTAGGCATAGGCGCCGCCGGCCACCAACTGGAACCACTTGAACAGGTCGCGGGAACTGGTCATGCCGCGCTTCAGCACCACGGTGGCGAAGGTCACGGCGCCGGGGCGCTGCGCAGCGCCGTAATTGACGCCGCCGGCCTTGATGGTCTTGGGTTCCATGGTGGCTTCCAGGCCGGTGCATTCGGAAAAGGCGCCGGCGCAGACGTCCACCGAACCGCCGGAACCGGAGACGCGATGGAAGCGCACCTGGAAGCGGAAGACCTGGAGCAGGGTGTCAGAATTCATGGCGCCTCCAGTGATGCGCTCTCTCCCCCAGGAAGTGGGTCGAGGTGAGGGGACGGCCGTGCTGATCGCATGGCGGGTTCCCTCTCCCCCGGTGGGGGCGGGGAGAAGCCGGTATCGCTGCCTGTTCACGGGGCCGCATCATGCCGCCTCCCGCAGGGAACCCGCCGTGTTGCCGAGATTCAGCACGACGCTGATGCGTTCGATGGACTGGGCCGGCCAGACGTCGAGGATGACGATGAGTCGGCCGTTGTCGAGGTCGTTCTGGCTCATGATGGCGCGGTCGCAGCGCACCTCGAAGGCTTGCGACGGGCTGGCGCCGGAGAAGGCGCCGGCCTTCCAGTAGCGCATCAGCACGTGGCCGAGTATCTGACGCAGGCGCGCCCAGGTGGCCTCGCCGTTGGGCTCGAATAGCGCATTGGCGCCAGCCGCGCGGCAGGTCCGCGAGAGGCTGGCGAGCAAACGGCTGGCGCCGCCGAAGCGGCAGGCCCCCCGGGCCGCCGTGGTGACGTCGGATTGCAGTGCCCAGCCTTCGGGCTGCGGCGCGAACACGCAGACCCGTTGCGCCAGGAGTGCGTCCGGACTGCTGGCGTCTAGGCCCCAGGCGGGCGTGGGCTCGCCCCCGGAAACGTCGCGCAGGCGGGCCAGGGAATTGTCGCCGGCCACCGAGCGGTGGCAGCCGCGCTGCAGGGCGCCGGCCGCGATCAGCCCGGCCAGGGAGCCTTCCGGCGGCTCCAGGCCTTGCGGCAGATCGCCGGCATCGCGGGTCGCCAGCCAGGGCCAGGCCAGTTGCACCAGGGCCTGGGCCGGCCGGTCGCGGTCATCGCCGTCGTCGAGGACGCCGACCACGGATTGCAGCCAGGCCAGCATGTTTACCTGGGCGTGGACGCGATTCATGCCGCTGTCGAGGCCGCTGGCTTCGACGTGGGGCAAGGGCAGGGAGGCGACCAGGAGGACGTCGCGGCGCCGGCGGTCGAGGAAGGCGCGGGCATTTTGCTGGGCCTGCTTCCAGGAGGCGTAGCCGGTGATGTCCAGGCGCGGGGCCGGGGTGGCGGCAAGGTTGCTGTCCTGGGCCACGGGTTCATCGGCACTGCATTCGGCAAAGCCTTCCGGCGTTTGCGGCGGCGTCGTTGCCAGATCCGCTTCCGGCGCCTCGGTGGCACAGGCGTCGGCGAGATCCGGCAGCAGCAGCATGCTTGCCTCGTCCAGGCCGCAGAGATGGCCGATGCCCTGCCAGGTGGCGGGGTCGCCCGGGTCGAACCGTTCGCCGGGCAGCAAGGCGGCCAGGCGTCCGGCGCGGGCGGCGGCACGTGCGGCGGCGGTTTCCCGATAGGGCCAGGGGTCGCCCACCCGGATCACGATGGCGCGGCGGCCGCCGCGGGCGAAGAAGGCCCGCACCGCCGCGCCCAGGTGGCCGGCGCAGGCGCGGCCGGAATCGGCGTCGACGGGGCGCGCCGCCCAGTCGAACACCTGGTCGAACTGGTCCCAACTGTCCAGCGCCACGGGCAGGTTCAACAGGTCTTCGATCTCCTGCGGCGGCCGCGCCCAGATGCCGTTCACCCAGCCGGCCGCCGCCAGTTGGTTTCGCAGCGGTTCGGGCAGGGGCACGCCGGGCCGCCGGGCGACGAAGCCGACGCAGCAGGCCACGTCGGCGCGGTCGGGGTCGGGTACGCCGGGGGGCGCGGCGTATTCGAAGACCAGGCTCATGGCCGGATCACACCGACAGTTCCAGCGCTTCGGCGGACAGCACCACTTCTTCCATGGCCACGTCGCCGCCGCCCTTGCCGGCCAGGGTCGGCCCGGTGTACTTCATCGGGATGACGCCGCGCAGCACCCAGGATTGCACCGGTTTCTGCGATTCGTCGAGGAGGGTGACGGTGACGTTCTTGTGGGCGTCCGGCCCCTGGGTGCGGGCGGCGCCGATCCAGTCGAACAGGGTCTTGGAGTTGAGGATGCCGCGCTTCAGGGTGACGTCGGAAACCTTGTGGACGCCGGCCACCTTGCGCACGTGGTTTTCCTTGTCGTTGCCGAAACGGTACTCGGCCACGGTGATTTCCGTGCCCAGGCCGGACACGTCGGAGAAGCCGCCGAACAGTTCGCCGCCGTCGAAGTTGACCACGAAGTTGAAGGCGCCATAGGGAGTGGTGCGGTTAGCCATGGTTCGTTCCTTTTCTCAGGTTCAGTTCTGCGCGTCGGCGGTCTTCTGGCCGATACGGAAGATCACGAACTCGGCCGGCTTGATGATGGCCACGCCGATCAGACAGATCAGGCGGCCGTTGTCGAGGTCGCTCTGGGTCATGGTGCTGCGGTCGCAGCGTACGAAATAGGCCTGGTCCGCGGAGGTGCCCAGCAGCGCCCCGTTTTTCCACTCGTTGTAGAGGAAGTCGGCGATGGTCTGGCGGATGTTGGCCCACAGGCGTTCGCCGTTGGGTTCGAATACGGCCCACTGGGTGCCGCGGTCGATGGAGGCTTCCAGGTAGTTGAAGTAGCGCCGGTCCGACACGTATTTCCATTCCGGGTCGCTGGAGGCCAGGCGCGCGCCCCACAGGCGGTAGCCGCGGCCGTGCATGTAGCGCAGGCAGTTGACGCCGATGGGGTTGAGCAATTCCTGCTGGGCGAAGTTGATGTCGCTCTCGAAGCGCAGGGCGCCGGTGACCACTTCGTTGGCGGGGGCCTTGTAGACACCGCGTTGGGTGTCGTTGCGGGCGTAGATGCCGGTGACGAAGCCGGAGGGCGGCAGGGCGATTTCTTTCGGGATGTCGTCGCGGCCCGGCTTCGCCAGCGGGTTGGAGACGATCACCCAGGGGTAGTAGAGGGCGGCGTACTTGCTGTCGATCTGGCCGCGGGAAATGGCCATCTGGCTGGGGGTCTGGGCGGCGGCGCAGTCGAGCACGGCGATGCGGTAGGCGCGCCGCTTCTCGGCGTGGGCGATAAGGCCGTTCTGGATCGCCTGGGCGTCGTCCAGGGCGCTGGCGCCGGGGGCGGCGACGATGGAAATGTCCTCCAGGCCGGACAGCACCGCCAGGGTCGCGGCATAGCTGCCCACCGTGGTTTCGTCGCCGGAACTCGGCTGGGCGCCGTCGTTGCCGCCGGCGAGGGTCAGGCCGTAGCTACCGTCGTCCTGGACCGCCAGGGCCGTGATGGCGGCGTACAGGTCGAAAGCGGTGAGGCTGCCGCCGATGGCCACGCAGATCAGGTTCTGCAACTGGTCCACCCGGTTTTGCGGAGTTTGGGCCAGCCGGGTGCCCAGGTAGCGCGGATGGTTACTGTCCAGGCCGAGGTCGTCCCAACCCTGGCTGTAGCCGTCGGCATCGGTGAACTGGACGGAAACGCCAAGCAGGCTGGCGGCGCTGCCGGCGTCGCCCGGGGTGTCGCCGGGATTGCCGGGCAGGGTGAGCTTGGTGTTGGAACTGTCGAGCCAGTCCGTGCCCTTCTTCACGAACAGGGTCGCGGTTTTGCTGACGACGGCCTTGAGCAGGCTGCCCTGGGGTGCCGTGCTCAGGGTGAGGCCGGTGGCGGCGCGGCTGGGGATCGTGAAGGAGACCGTGCCGCAGTAAGCGGCGCCTGGAGCGCGGGCGTTGACGCTGGCCGCCTTGGTGGAGTCCTTCTTGTTGTCGACGAGAATGGCGCCGGCGATGCCGGAATCCTTTGCAGAATTGGCGGCGAAGGCGCGCATGACGTAGAGACGGGAGCCGCCGTTGTCGAAATAGTTGCGCACGCCGTGGGCGAGGTAGTTGAGGCTGTCGCCGCCGCCCAGGGCGAGGTTCGCGGCGCTGCCGTAGATGCGCTCGAAGTCGGGCAGGCTGGTCAGCAGTTCCGGGCTGTCGCCGATGGGGCCGCGCCGGGTGGGGGCCGACGAAGGCGGTGGTGCTGGTCCCCACACCTTCGATGGATTTGGCGCGGAAGCTGGTTTCCTCAACATATACGCCCGGTGCCAGATATTCAGGCATGGCTGGTCTCCTGTTTCATGAAGGTGGGTGGGGTGGGCGTGCCTGGCAGGGTCATGGCAAGGCGAGCCCAAGGGAAAGGGTCTGGGTGCGCCGGGCGGCGATGGCGAGGGTCTGGCCGGCATGGGGCAGGGTCGCCATGTGGCTCTCCAGCCAGTCCGGATCCACCAGGGGCGTGGCGGCGGGTGTTTGGCCCGCGCTGACGTCCGCGACCGCCACCCGGGTGCCGCGGGCCGGGTCGAACACCGCGTCGATGCTGACCTCGATTTCACTCACCACCACGGCGCCGGGCATGTCCGACCAAGTGGTGACGGGGACGCCGGGAACCGGCAGCAGGGCTTCGCCGCGCCAGTCAGTGAGGCCGCGCGCCAGGACCGTGCCGTTCTTGCTCACTCGCAGCAGGGCGCCGCCCAGCGCCAGGGTGTTGCCGGCGTCGAACAGCGTGACGCGCAGGATCGCCCAGTTGGCGCCCAAGGGCGCGATGCCGCTGGGGTAGAGGGGGATTTCGATCGGCTGGAACAGGGAGTCGGCCGACTGCGCGGCGGCGGGCAGCGGGTCGCGCGGCAGGCTCACGCTGGCCAGACGCGGCAGGTAGCGTCCACTGGGGTCGCTCACGCTGGCTCCGCATGTCAGGGAACCCGTGGCGGGGCTGGCCGGCGGCTGCGCGAAGGCGGCGCTGTGGCTGGCCAGGAGAGGCGCCTCGCTGATGACATAGAGGCCGCTACGGTTGCGCAGCAGGCGGGCCGCGCCCGCGGCAAGGGTGACTTCTACCCGCAACGATTGCTCGATGGCGACACCGGTGGTGGCATCGATGCAGCGCAGGGCGCCCAGCACCCGCCGTTCCACCCGGTCCAGTTCGCCGCTGGCGGGATTCACGGCGCGCCGCCTTCCAGGTTGCCGTAGCCGAAGCGGGTGGCCACCACCGGCTGGATGCCGATCAGGCTGTCCGGGTCGATGCGCACCAGGCGGGCGATGTAGGACACCGAGATGCGATAGGACGGTTCCAGCGCGTCCCAGATGCGCATCATGTCCTCGTTGGGCAGCTCCGCGGGAATGATCTGGATGACCTCGTCCGCGCCCCAGCCGGCTTCCGGCGCCAGCGAGGAGGCGTCCAGGATGGGGAACTGATAGATCTGGCGCATGGCCCAGGCCAGCGGCAACTGCTCATCGTGGGCGTTGCCGGCCCAGGCGGTGAGCAGGTAGTGCAGATCCAGGCCAAGGGGCGCCTGCTGCTCCGGCGACTGCTTGCCGGGGCGCTGTTGCCGGCAATGCTCATTGACCGTGATGCGGTAGAGAAACAGGGTGATGCGCGGAAGGCTGTCGTCCGGGTTGGCCAATTCCCCCGACGACACCAGATCGAAGCCGCAATCCGGCATGGGCTGCCCCGCGACCGTCCGCGGGTAGGTGTTGCGCAGAAAGGTCACGATGGAGTTGCCCACCGTGTGGATAGCTGAAACGTTGGCCATGATCCCCGCGTACTGTGGTCATCGCGAGGCGTTCAGCAGGTTTCGTGCCACGGTCTGGCAATGGGTGCAACACCTTGATTGTTATGCGTTTGTTGACGCGGCGCCGGGAACGGGCCGGAATGGAGTGGGTTGCCGCCTACCCGGTCGGGGTGAGGCCGGACTGTTCAGGCAAGCCTGACTGGTGTGCATCGACCAGCCCATGGGGCGGGTCATGGGCAACCCGGCCGGCGCGTCCCGGTGGGGATCAGCGCGAAGGGTGCGACTCCCAGTCGGCCTGATGCGCCCGCTCGATGGCTTGCACCAGGGTTCGCACATCGTCGCCGTGCAGGTGCGGGTAGGTTTCGTGGATCAGGCGGAAGGCCAGAAAATCGGCGGAACTCCCGGCCCAGTCATGGTGATGATGGAACAGGCAGTCGATGTGGTCGCTGGCTTCCGCATAGATGACCCGCAGATGAAGGTGGCGGCGGCGTTCGCCAGCGGACGGATCGTTGTCGTGTGACTCCATGATCGCTCTCCTTGATGCTGTGGTTTGATCGAACCAGATTCAACCTGGCGGCCGGTCGGACCCGCCGCGCTAAAACAACGATACTCCATGGTGGCGCCGGACGAATGCAAGTCCGCTTCCTCTGGACGCTGCCAGGAATCCAAAGGAATCAATTACCTGTGCCCGGCTTCGCCGGTTTGCGCTGCGCTCGGCGCAGTCTGGCGCGGGTCTTGCCCCCATCGCAATGTTGCCCCGCAACGTGAAATAATCAGCGCCTTTCGTAAGCCGCTCCCGCCATGACTCCGCGCACCCTCTACGACAAACTCTGGGACGACCACGTCGTCCGCCAGGATGGCAACGGCACCGCGTTGCTTTACATCGACCGCCACCTGGTCCATGAGGTCACCAGCCCCCAGGCCTTCGAAGGTCTCAAGCTGTCCGGCCGCAAGATGTGGAACGCCGCCACGGTGCTGGCCACACCCGACCACAACGTGCCCACCGCCGCCCGCGCGGCCGGCATCGTCGATCCGGTTTCCCGCACCCAGGTGGAGACCCTGGACGCCAACTGCGCCGAACTGGGTCTCAACGAATTCCGCATGAGCGACCCGCGCCAGGGCATCGTCCACGTCATCGGTCCGGAACAGGGCTTCACCCTGCCCGGCACGACCCTGGTGTGCGGCGACTCCCACACCAGCACCCACGGCGCCTTCGCCGCCCTGGCCTTCGGCATCGGCACTTCCGAAGTCGAGCACGTCATGGCCACCCAATGTCTCTGGCAGAGCAAGTCGAAAGCCATGCTGGTGCAGGTGGAGGGCGATTTGCCGCGAGGCGTCACCGCCAAGGATGTGGCCCTGGCCATCATCGGCCGCATCGGCACCGCCGGCGGCACCGGCTACGCCGTGGAATTCGGCGGCTCCGCCATCCGCGGCCTGTCCATGGAAGGCCGCATGACCCTGTGCAACATGGCCATCGAGGCCGGGGCGCGGGCCGGCATGGTGGCGGCGGACGAGAAGACCATAGCCTACGTGGAAGGCCGTCCCCAGGCGCCCAAGGGGGCCGATTGGGACGCCGCCGTGGCCTACTGGAAAACGCTGCATTCCGATGCCGGCGCCGCTTTCGACGCACTGGTGCAACTGGACGCTGCCGCCATCAAGCCGCAGGTCACCTGGGGCACCTCGCCGGAAATGGTGCTGTCGGTTGAAGACAAGGTGCCGAATCCCGCCGACGCCCCCAGCGCCGTCAAGAAAGCGGATTGGGAACGCGCCCTGGCCTACATGGGCCTGGCCGCCGGCACGCCCATCGAGCAGATCGCCATCGATAAGGCCTTCATCGGCTCCTGCACCAATTCCCGCATCGAAGACCTGCGCGAAGCCGCTTACGTTGCGCGCTGGGCCGTGGCCAACGGGCGCCGCGTGGCCGGCAACGTGAAACTGGCCATGGTAGTGCCAGGTTCCGGCCTGGTGAAGGCGCAAGCCGAGGCGGAAGGGTTGGACCGCGATTTCGTCGCCGCCGGCTTCGAGTGGCGCGACCCCGGCTGTTCCATGTGCCTGGCCATGAACGCCGACCGCCTGGAACCGGGCGAGCGTTGCGCATCCACCTCCAACCGCAATTTCGAGGGCCGCCAGGGCCAGGGTGGCCGCACCCATCTGGTGAGCCCGGCCATGGCCGCCGCTGCTGCGGTGTTCGGCCACTTCATCGACATCCGGGAGATATTGCAATGACTCCGAAGAAACTCATCCTCATCGGCGCCGTGAAACTGGTGGTGCTGGCCATCGCCTTTGGCGTCGTCTACAGCATGTACGGCTGCAATACCGTGCGCGGTGTCGGCGAGGACGTGAAGAAGGCCGGCGAGGCCATCGAGAGGGCGGGGAATAAATGAATCCGTTCACCACCCTGCGGGGTCTGGCAGTACCCCTGGACCGCGCCAACGTCGACACCGACGCCATCATCCCCAAGCAATTCCTCAAGTCCATCAAGCGTTCCGGTTTTGGCCCCAACGCCTTCGACGAATGGCGTTACCTGGACCGGGGCGAGCCCGGCATGGATTGCGCGAACCGCCCGAAGAACCCGGATTTCGTGCTCAACCAGGCGCGCTACCAGGGTGCCTCCGTCCTGCTCGCCCGCGAGAACTTCGGCTGCGGCTCCTCCCGCGAGCACGCGCCCTGGGCCCTGGAGGACTACGGCTTCCGCGCCATCATCGCGCCGTCCTACGCCGACATCTTCTTCAACAACTGTTTCAAGAACGGCATCCTGCCCATCGTGCTGCCCGCCGACGTGGTGGACCGCCTGTTCCGGGAAGCCTTCGCCAGCGAGGGCTACAGCCTGACCGTGAACCTGCAGGACCAGACCGTCACCACGCCCTCGGGCGAGACGATCGACTTCGCGGTGGATGGCGAGCGCAAGCACCGCCTGCTGCACGGCCTCGACGACATCGGCCTGACCCTGCAATTCACTGACGAGATCAAGGCCTACGAGGCGCGCCGCCGCAAGGAGGCGGCCTGGCTGTTCGCCTGAGCGACCATGAACTCGACAGATAGCGCCAGTACGGCGCTCGCGGCTGAAATCCGGGTGGCTTTGACCGCCACGCGGCCCGTGCTGTCGGTCACCGGCAACATGGAAGCGTTGCTGGGCTATACGGCGGAAGATTTTCTGTCGCGCGGAATCAGCCTGATCAGCCTGATACACCCGGATGACCAGGATATCGCCAAGCTGTTGTTCTCCCCCGGAGAAGTTCACGCGTCCGGCGTTTTCAACATCCGGATGCGCCAGGCCAGCGGTCGCATCCGCTGTATCAAGTTGCAATACGAAAGGGAAACCAGCGCGGCGGATGGCTTGCTGGTCAGCCTGCTGTTGCAGGATGCGAAAAGCTTGAAACGAACCCTGTCCTCCGCCTCCATGATGGTCGAGTTCGCGGCCATGATGGAAAACACCGACGACTTCATCTATTTCAAGGACCGCAACCACGTGCTCACCGGGGCGAGCCAGACTCTGGTGGCGCTTTGCGATCCGGCCGAGCATTGGACCGATCTGCTCGGCCAGACCGACTACGACGTATTTCCCGAGGAATTCGCGGACATCTACTACCGTCTCGAAAAGCAGGTTTTCTCCGGTACGCCCGTGGCCCATGAAATACAGGAGTACTTGAGCAAAGACGGCAGGCGGGGCTGGGTCGACAACCGCAAGTACCCGATCCGGAATGCCGAAGGCGAAATCATCGGCCTTTACGGCATCGCCCGTGACGTCACGGAACGCCGGAAGGCGGAGGAAGCCCTGGCCGAGAGCGAGGCACGACTGCGCGCCATCATCGACGCCTCCCCGGTTCCCATGGCCGTCAACGATGACCAGGGCCGCATCACCTTTCTCAACGCCGCGTTTACCCGTTGTTTCGGCTATAGCCGCGAAGATATTGCCATCCTGGATGACTGGTGGCCACGAGCCTATCCCGATGCCGAGTACCGGAAACAGGTCGCCGCATCCTGGCAGGAACGCTTGGCCCGATCCCAACGCGAGCACATCCCCTTCGAGCCGCTGGAGGTCGCCATACACTGCAAGGATGGCAGCGTCCGGACGGCACTGGCCGAAGCCAGCACGTTGCAGAAGGAATACTGGGACACCCACCTCGTCATCCTGTATGACCTCACCGAGCGCAAGGAAGCCGAAACCCGGCTGCGCGAGAGCGAGGAACGCCTCCGCCTGGCCCTGGGCGCGGCCAACCAGGGCTGGTTCGATGTCGATCTTGGCTCCGGTGAGGTGAATGTCAGCCCGGAATACGCCCGCATGCTCGGCTATGACCCGGAAGAATTCCAAAGCGACCTGAACAACTGGCTGGCCCATGTCCATCCCCAGGATCGCGCGGCGGTCACACGGTCATTCCAGTCCTGCATCGCGGATGGCGGCCCCCACACCCTGGCGTATCGCCGCCTAACCCGCGCCGGGGAATGGAAGTGGATCGAGTCCGTGGGCAAGATCGTGGCTTGGAACGCGGATCATCGCGCCCTGCGCATGATCGGCAGCCACACCGACATCACCGCGCGCAAGCAGGCGGAACGGGAACAACAGCGCCTTAACCGCGCCCTGCGCCTTCTCAGCCAATGCAACATGAGCCTGGTACGGGTCGACAACGAACCGCAACTACTCGCCGATATTTCCCGTCTGGTGGTGGAAACCGGCGAGTACCTGATGGCGTGGGTGGGCTATGCCGAACAGGATGCCGGGAAGTTAGTGCGCCCCGTGGCCCGGTCCGGCTATGAGGAGGGTTACCTGAGCAGCGTCCCGGTCTCGTGGGATGAAGCCGCGGAAATCGGGCGTGGGCCGACGGGTACGGCGATACGAACCGGTAAAACCCAGGTCAATCAGGATGTCCTGACCAATCCGCGACTGGCTCCGTGGCGGGAGCCCGCGATCCGGCGCGGTTATCGCTCGAGTATCGCCCTTCCCCTTGTGAGCGAAGGCGCGACGCTGGGCGCGCTGACGGTCTATTCCGCCGAAGCCAACGCCTTCAGCGCCGACGAAGTGGCTCTGCTGGAAGAACTGGCCGCCAACCTGTCGTTCGGCATCCAGGCTTTGCGCACCCGTACCCAACGCATTTCGGCGGAAGTGGCGAACCGCGCCAAGAGCACCTTTCTCGCCAACATGAGCCACGAATTACGCACGCCGATGAACGCCATCATGGGCATGACCAACATGGCCCTGCGGCGTGCCAGCGATCCCATCCAGATCGATCACCTCAACAAGGTCACCCAGGCCTCCCAACACCTGCTCCACGTCATCAACGACATCCTCGACATTTCCAAGATCGAGGCCGACCGGCTGACCCTGGAAAGGGTCGACTTCAGGCTGGGCGCGGTACTGGAAAACGTCATGAGCCTGGTCGGCCACAAGGGCACGGAGAAGGGGCTCAAGTTTTTCATCGACCTGGCCCCTGACGTCACCCAGCGCTCGTTTCAGGGCGATCCCACGCGGTTGGGCCAGATTTTGCTCAACTTCACCGGCAACGCCGTCAAATTCACCGAGCGGGGCGCCATCACCCTGCGCGCCCGTCTGATGGAGGACAACCCGGCTGACGTGCTGCTGCGCTGCGAGGTGCGGGACACGGGTATCGGCATCGCCGCCGAGGACAGGAAACGCCTGTTCACCGCCTTCGAACAGGCGGACGGCTCCATGACCCGTAAATATGGCGGCACCGGCCTGGGACTGGCTATCAGCAAACGGCTGGCCCAACTCATGGGCGGCGAGGTGGGCGTCGAAAGCGCGCCGGGGCAAGGCAGCACCTTCTGGTTTACCGTGCGGCTGGGCAAGGCGGAACAAGCCTGCGCCAGGGCCCCGGAGCAGGTGGCAAGCTCAGCCGAGGAGCGCCTGAGAACCCGCCATGCCGGGGCGCGCGTTTTGTTGGCCGAAGATGAACCCATCAATCAGGAAGTGTCCAAGGGCCTGCTGGAGGACGCCGGTCTTGTCGTCGACCTGGCCGAGGATGGTGTCGCGGCGCTGGCCATGGCGCAAAACGCACGCTATGAACTGATCCTCATGGACATGCAGATGCCGCGACTGAACGGCATCGACGCCACCCGCGCCATCCGCGCGCTACCCGGTTACAAACGGGTTCCCATCCTGGCGATGACGGCCAACGCCTTTGACGATGACCGGCAACTTTGTCTTGCGGCGGGGATGAACGACCACATCGGCAAGCCGGTAGAGCCCGAGGTGATGTTCGAGACCCTTCTGAAGTGGTTGTCCCACAACAGTGAGTGATCTGCGACAGGCTGCTGGGTCGCGACCAAGGCACCTTTCCGGCTGATTTCCAGCTCCAGCGTGGTCGCGGACGCCCGCTCCGAGTGAACTGCTTCGGCCATGATGTCCTTCTCGT
The DNA here is from genome assembly GCA_903918705.1 of uncultured Pseudomonadota bacterium. GTDB lineage: Bacteria > Pseudomonadota > Gammaproteobacteria > Burkholderiales > Thiobacillaceae > PFJX01. Next base: position 429 of record CAIXFP010000010.1, on the reverse strand, counting down.
GTGGCGCCGGCGCTACGTCAAAACTCTTCCCACTCGTCGTCCGCTCCGGCCTGGGCAAAACCCGCCGGCCGGGCCATGGCCTTCACCGGGCCGGGCACGCGGGGCGCCGGGGCGCGGGGCGCCGCGCTACGGGCGGGCGCGGCCGCGTAAAGCTGGCCGGCGCCGCCGTTCAGCCGGAACACCGCCACCGCCTGGGTCAGGCCGGCGGCCTGGTCCTGCAGGCTTTCCGCCGCCGCCGCCGCTTCCTCCACCAGGGCCGCGTTCTGCTGGGTGACCTCGTCCATCTGGGCGATGGCCGAGTTCACCTGCTCGATGCCCTGGGTCTGCTCGGTACTGGCGGCGCTGATCTCGCCCATGATGTCGGTGACCCGCTTCACCGCCTCGACGATCTCGGTCATGGTGTTGCCGGCGGATTCCACCAGCTTGTAG
>CAIXFP010000009.1 GCA_903918705.1 uncultured Pseudomonadota bacterium | reverse complement strand
CTGGGCATCCAGGGCGCGCACATGGGGCCGCGACCGAAATCCGGTTTTGCACACTTGCTTATTGCGCCGACAGTTCCGGCGGCAAAGTTGGCGGGCTTGGACCAGGGTTGGCGCGGCGGGCACGCACCGCAGGTTTGCAGCGCTCCATGAGCGATGGGCTTGCCATTCGCCGTCTCGTGCGGCGCCTGACGCCCCCGTCGTGCCGGGCGATGCCGCTTTTCGCGCCAGGATCATGACAGCCGGAGGTGTGTGGACAGGCATCAAGGGTCAGGCCTGGCTCCGGGCGATCCTGCAAATGCTGCTGCTATTTTGCTTCGTTTACCCTTCCTGGGCGGAAGTGCCGGTTCCTCACCTCAATGCCAGGGTTACGGACCTGACGGCAACCCTGGATGCCTCAGTCATACAGGCGCTGGAAGGCAAGTTAATGGGTCTGGAGCAAGCCAAAGGTGCTCAGATCGCAGTGCTGATCGTGGCTACCACGCAGCCGGAGAGCATCGAACAGTACGGATTGCGTGTCGCGGAGAACTGGAAACTGGGGCGCAAGGGCATCGACGACGGTGCCTTGTTACTGGTCGCCAAAAATGATCACACCTTGCGCATCGAAGTGGGCTATGGCCTGGAAGGCGCCATCCCTGATGTCCTGGCCAAACGCATCATCGCGGAGATCATCGTGCCGCGGTTCAAGGTGGGGGATTATGCCGGTGGCATAGACGCCGGCGTCGATGCCCTGATCAACCTGGCGCGGGGTGTATCGTTGCCGCCACCGCGTGTCGTAGCCGCACTTCCTGGCAGCGGCGATGCTCATGCTTCCATGGCCATGTTGCTGGTTGTGTTTTTTGTCGGCGGCATCCTGCGTGCCTTGTTCGGCCGCTTGATCGGCGCCGGGGTGGCCGCCGGAGTGGCTTTTCTGGGTGCCTGGATGTTCTTGGGCAGTCTTATCTATGGCCTGCTGGTGGCCCTTATCGCTTTTGTAGTGACCCTCTCCGGGGGGCGTGGTGTGGCTGGTTTCAGCGGTGGTGGTTTTGGTGGCGGCGGTGGCGGCGGTTTTAGTGGCGGGGGTGGCGGTTTTGGCGGTGGCGGCGCTTCCGGACGTTGGTGAGGACAAGACTATGAACCGGCTGTTGCGCCATCTCCTTTTTCCTCATTGGTTGACCCGGCGCCGATTCCCCGCTGGAGTGCTCGCGCGCATCGGGGCTGCGGTCGCCGCTTCTGAGCGCGGCCATGGTGGTGAATTCCGCTTCGCCGTCGAAGGTGCGCTGCATCCCGGCCAGGTCCTGGGCGGGATGACGGCGCGGGAGCGCGCCATCGAGGTGTTTTCCAGTTTGCGCATCTGGGATACGGAAGCCAACAACGGGGTACTGCTTTATCTGCTGTTGGCTGATCGCAGGGTGGAAATCGTTGCGGACAGGGGGCTAAACGGACTGGTTCAGCCCGAGGAGTGGGTCGCCATCAGTCGCGATATGGAAGACTGCTTCCGGCGTGGTGAGTTTGAATCCGGCGCATTACTCGGCATCCAGCGGGTGGGCGGTTTGCTGTCCCGCCATTTCCCCTCAGCGGGGAGTCGCCGCAACGAACTTCCGGATGTGCCCAGTATCCTGTAGCGCAACTTCACCACGTATCGTGCCGGGTTGCCGTCAACCGGAGTAGGGAATATCCAGGGTGGTCCCGGGCAACAGGGGCTCGACGTTCTCGTTCAGGCGGCGCAGGTCGGCCAATTTCACGTTGTAGAGCCTGGCTACGCGGGCCAGCGTGTCACCCTTGCGCACGGTATGGGTCCGCAGTTGGGCGTGTTTGGTCTTGGCCAAGGGGGCGGATTCCACACTGGCTGCTGTTTTCGTGGACGCGGGCACCAGAAGGGTTTGGGATTTGGCGACCTTGCCCCGGAAAAGTTTGACCGGGTTGTGTTCCTTCAGCCATTCCAGGGTGACGCCGAACTCGTCGGCGATCTTGCTGGCGCTTTCGCCGCGCCGTGCTTCATAGGGATGCAGGCTGTTCTTGTCCACGCCCTGCCGGTGCAGGTTGAACTGGAAGGT
>CAIXFP010000008.1 GCA_903918705.1 uncultured Pseudomonadota bacterium | reverse complement strand
TTGTTGAACAGCACGAAGCGCAGGTCGGACGCGCGCTTCATGAAAATCATGTTGGGGATGTTCTCGACAATGGAATCGAGCAGGCGCCCAGCCGCTTCTTTTTCTATTTCAATCGCCTTGCGATCAGTGATGTCCTGGGCCGTGCCCACCCCGGAAAGCGCCTGGCCATCGGGCGAAAACTGAATCTCCGCGCGTTCCCGCACCCAGCGCACCTGGCCGTCGACCCGGATGCGGTGTTCGATGTCATAGGGGGCGCCCTGCATGGCCGCTATCCAGGCCACCACCACCCGGTCGCGATCCTCGGGGTGAATGCAGTCGATGAAGACTTCCTGCGTCAATGGCTGGCCCGGCGGCACGCCGAAGATGCGGTAAGTCTCGTCCGACCAATGCAGCACGTTGCCCGGAATGTCCAGATTCCAGCTGCCGACCCGCGCCACTTCCTGGGCGCGGCGCAAATTCGCTTCGCTCGCCTGCAAGCGGGCATCGGCCTCCTTGCGCTCGGTGATGTCGATGAGGGTGCTGAGCATGCCGACCACCTGGTCCTGGGCGTCCCTGAGTGGCCGGGAGTTGTTCAGCACCGTGATGATGGCGCCGTCCTTGCGCCGGAGTTGATGCTCGTAGTTGATCAGCCGCCCGCCTGCTCGCAATTCCTGGTGCGCCGGCAGGACCACGGCGGGATCGGCATCCACGTCCGGGATGCTCAGGCGCAGAAGCTCGCCGCGCGTATACCCGAGCAGGTCCAGTCCCGCCTGATTGGCGTCGATGAAGCGCTTGTCGTTGTCGAACAGGTAGATGGTCGCCACCGACTCGTCGAAGATGCCCCGGAATTTCTCCTCGCTGGCGCGCAAGGTGTCTTCGGCCGCCTTGCGCTCGGCGATATCCATCTGCACGCCTGACAGTCGCATTGGCTGTCCGGCCGCATCCCGTTCGACGATGGCCCCGGTGGACAAGAACCACTTCCACTCGCCCGTTGCGGTAACGCGTCGATATTCGACCGCCGAGGGCCCTCCCGTCGCCAGCGTGTCCTGGAATTTCTGCCTCACCGCTGCGACGTCGTCGGGATGGATGTTGTCGAGCCAACTCTGCACGGTGGGCCGGAACTCGGCCGGGTCGTAGCCAAGCAGCCGGGGATAGTCCGGATCGACGCTGATTTCTCCGGTTTGCAGGTTGGCATCGAACCAGCTTTGATGCGCCGTGCCCAGGGCGAAACGCAGCCGCTCCTCGCTGGCCCGCAAGGTTTCCTCGGAGCGCTTGCGTTTGGAGATGTCGATGTCCATGCTGACGAAGAACGTTTCGCCTTCGCCCTCCCCGGGAATGGGGAAGATCGTCGACTCGACCCAGCGCGGCTCCCCCTGGCGGTTGCGCGTCTGATATTCGACCGGACCAATCGTCTTCCCAGACTGTTCGATGTCGGCCAGGGTCCGGATGAACTCGTCGGTCTCCTCGCGGGTGCGGATCAGTTGATCCAGTGTCCGGCCCACCGCCTCAATGGCCGACCAGCCGTAGATCGATTCGGAGGCATGATTCCAGTAATGCACGCGGGCTTCGCAGTCGTACCATTGCACGGCAACGTTGGGCGTATGTTCCAGCGTGGCCTCGAGCTGGGCCTCGACCTGCCGCAACTGGTCCTCGACCAGTTGCCGTGTGGCGATTTCCGCATACACCGCGGTGCGCACGTTTTCGAGCAGGCGCGATTGGGCGATGGTGCCGATGACTTCACCATCGGCGTCGACCACCGCCACATATGCGACGCGGTCGGCAACCATTTGGGCCATCACTTCGGCAACGCTGACCGTTGCCGTGACCGGGGCCAACGCACTGCGCATGACCTCGCCCAGCGTGACCACACTGCCGTCTTCATGGCGGGCCAGGACGGTGGGCACCTGGTTTTCGGTGAAGAGGCCAAGAAACCGGCCCTCTTCCGCCACGACGATGCAGCCACGCTTCTCGTTGATCATGTGGTCGACGGCTTCGACCACCGGCAACGCCGGCGGCATTCGCGGCACGGTAGTGTCGATGAGATCGCGCAGGCTGCGGATGTTCTGGAACAGTTCCATGCCCAGGTGCCCGAGAAAATCCCGCTCGGCGGCCACTCCGACGACCGTTCCCGCGTTATCAACCACCACCAGGTGGCGCAGGCGTGAGAGACACAACTGGATGTAGGCGGAACGGAATCCCAACGCCCCGGGGACGGTGGCCACCGGTGTGCTCATGAATTCCTTGACGCTACGGCTGCGGTCCACCCGCAGGTGGAGCAGGCGGACCAGGTCTCGTTCCGTCAGCATGCCGATGGGCTTGGTTCCGTCCAATACCACCACGTGGGAGACATGCTCGGCCTTCATGCGATCGACCATGGAGGCAATCGTGCTCTGCGGCGTCACAGAGAAAACATGGCGATCCATCACATCGGCCAAATGAAGCTTTGCAATCGGAATCATGGATCGTGTCTCCCGGCATGGAGCAGGTATAGATGGAAAGGCATTACACGTGAAATGGCATGATGATACAGACGTTCATCTGGCCGGTTGCGGGTAAGCCGCACCCTGTCGCGGCGGAAGCTCATCGTGTAACGCCAGGACGCCATACAGAACTTCGGCGCGATGGGCGTGCTGTGCACCGACAAGACAGAAAGCCGCCGAGATCGCGGGATACCCGCGCGGTGGTCGCGACCGCTGCGACGCTCATGGCCCTTGTGCGTCCTGCCTGGCTGGGGAGGGCATCGGTCGTAGTTGGGCAAAGGCTCAAGCTTGTAGTCCAGGCACCGCTCGCATGACCACAGCCGCGCGGCTGCCGGTCTCCGCAGCGAACGTGAACCGTATCGCTTTGATTTGGTAGTTCGGGCGGCCCATCGCGAACACCGACATGCACAAGGACGACTTTCAAGAAGATGACAGGCTAGTCATTGAGATTTCTGTCATTCAATTCCTGGATTTCCGGGAAATTGAGCGACAAATGGAAAACTCGCTACAAGATTGCTCAATAAAGCAGCACTACGTCGAAAAATCGAACCCAATTCGGCCATGCGTATCATTTCTTCGCCGGATTTACTGAGCACATCGTGTCATAAGGGGCGCCATGTACGCGGTAACGCCATGATTATTAAGTTTAAGGCTGGAGGAAGTTTAACTTTTGTTAAAGCTGTTCTAGCTGCGATGAGGCTACGGAAGCAGCTTCGGAGGAGCGAGTGGTTTGGGTTTGGTGTGGGCCTGCTTCATGGCCGCGTTCCAGTCGCCCCTGGCGACCAGGGGCCAGGCCAGCAGCGCCCGGTCGAGGGCGGTGTCGATGGCTTCCTGCTCTTCCCGGCGCGGCGGCTTCAGCACGTAGTTGACCACTTCGTCGCGATCGCCGGGATGGCCGATGCCTATGCGCATCCGCCAGTAATCCTGGGTAGCCAGGTGGGCGGTGATGTCCTTGAGCCCGTTGTGGCCACCCAGGCCGCCACCGAATTTCAAACGGAGGTCGCCCGGCTGCAGGTCGAGTTCATCATGGACCACCAGGATTTCCGCGGGCGGGATGCGGTGGAAGCGGACGAAGGCGCCCACGGCCTGGCCGGAGCGATTCATGAAGGTGGACGGCTGTAATAGCCAGACTCCAGCCGCGCGGGCATGGGCCACGCGACCGTGGAAACGGGATTCGACGGAGAAGCTGGCGCCCAGTTCTCGCGCCAGTCGCTCACAAAACCAAAACCCGGCATTGTGCCGGGTTTCGGAATACTCGGCCCCGGGGTTGCCGAGGCCGACGATGAGGCGAGGTGCCGCCTGCATGGGTAGCGCTTAGGCCGCGGGCGCGGCGGCTTCTTCGCCTTCGGTCGGTTCCGCCTTGGCGCCCAGGATGGTCACCACGGTGGGGTCTTCGCCGTGCAGGCCGGTGAGCTCCACGCCCTGGGGCAGTTTCAGGTGGGACATGTGCAGGGAGTGGCCGGAAGCCAGTTCCGACAGGTCCACCTCGATGAACCCGGGCAGGTCGGCCGGCAGACAGACCACGTCGACTTCGGTGTAGATGTGGCTGACCACGCCGCCAGCCTGCTTCACACCCGGCGACTTCTCGGCGTTGGTGAAGTGCAGCGGCACCTTCACATGGACCTTGTGGGTGGCGTCGACGCGCTGGAAGTCGACATGCAGCAGTTGCTGCTTGTACGGATGCATCTGGAAGTCGCGCAGCAGCACGGATTCCGGGGTGCCGTCGAGAACC
>CAIXFP010000007.1 GCA_903918705.1 uncultured Pseudomonadota bacterium | reverse complement strand
CTACGTAGCGCAGTTTCAGCGCTGCGATGGTGCGCGCGAGATTCTCCGGCTCGGCGGCGTCGGGCGGCTTGGGACGTCCGTGCGCGACATCGCAGAACGGGCAGCGCCGGGTGCACAGGTCGCCCAGGATCATGAAGGTGGCGGTGCCATGGCGGAAACATTCACCCAGGTTGGGACAGGAAGCTTCCTCGCAGACGGTATGAAGTTTCGCGTTGCGCAGGATGGCTTTCAGCTCCGCCACTTCCGGGCCGCTGGGCGCCTGGGCCTTGATCCACGCCGGCAGTTTCATGCGCGGCTTGGCGACGATCTTGATCGGAATGCGGGCGGTCTTGGCGGCGCCCTTGTGGAGTTCGGAGTCGGCCATGCTCGGGTCATCCGCCTCCGGGCTGGGGCGGGAGTCAATAAAGGGAAGGGAAACGGGCCGCCAGGATAACCCGCGCACCTGCTCCGCGTGGGGGATCGGCATCCTCGTGAGGATGGTCGCATAAAACACGGCGAAAGTTGTGGGCACGCCGCGTCTTGCCCAACGCCCGCAGACACCCACGGCGCGGCGGCCCCGCGCATACCTGAACCCCAATCGGGCCGTGAAAGCAAAAGCCGTAGGTTGGGCAAAGCGCAGCGTGCCCGACAACCCGCCTCCCATTTCATCCTCGCAACCACGGATTCCGGGATGAAACAAGTTGCAAATACGGTGCCTATGAAAAACAATGCCCGCCACCGTCAGCACGGACCCGCCACCCAACCGGAAACCGGGTTTCGGCGCTCCCGCGCCGCCTTGCCACGGTGCCAGCCACACCCGTCATCGACCAGACCAACCCAAGGAGGGTCCATCATGGACAACAACGTCAACCGCATCAGCCTCGAACTTCCCGACGCCGACCAGCAAGCCATCGCGGCCGCCATCCAGGTCTTGCAGGACAAGTTGATGCCCCACCTCATCGCCCTTGCCCCGGAGGACCGCAGCAGCCTGCCCAAGATGGGCGACAAATCCGTCGCCTTCGTGCGCAAGGCCGCCAGCTACGCCCGGGCGGACGCCGGCCGGCCCGGCTATCTGGACCTGGACGAAATGGACCGGGACATCGGCGCCGTGGAAATCCTCTCCACCTTCGCCCGCCCCCTGGCCCAGATCACCAGCAACCTGGACGACAGCATCCTGGCCGCCGGCGCCGAAGCCTATGGCGCTGCTCTGACCTACTACAACGCGGTCAAGGCCGCCGCCCGCTCCCGCGTCCCCGGCGCCCAAGCCATTGCCGACGACCTGGGCCAACGCTTCGCCGGCCGAATCAGCGCCGCCAAGCCGGCGGCCAAGGCCTGAGAGTGCGTGGCCGCAATCTCCATGAGCGGCGGCCCGGCGGGGAACCTCCTCGCTCCGGGCAGCGCCGTTCCCACTCAAAGCTCCGCCATTGCTGCTTTTTTCAGCGATGGCGGAGCTTTTCCCTCCGTGGTTGATGCTTTTTTCAGCAATCGTGAAGCTCTGTCCTCGGATGCTGCTGCTTTTTTCAGCAACAGCGGAGCTTTGTCCTCGGATGCTGCTGCTTTTTTCAGCAATGACGAAGCTTTTTCCTCCGTCAGCGGAGGTTTGTGGGGCGATGGTGAAGGACTGAATGGGTGGGGCGAGGTTCGAAGCAGCGACGGGGGTTGGAAAGTCATGACATTCGCCAGTTCGCGTAGGGCATGCGAGCCGGCGTCTTTTTGCCGGCGTTATCCGCCGAATGTCCAACATTCGGCGGAAGGCGCGATAAAGCCGCTTTTCCGTCCTACCTTGCTACAGCCCGAGTAGCAGGCAGGAGGTCTAAACATTTATCGCGAACGAAGCGACACCTTCGTCGGCGCATATTCCGCGCTGGGTCACGCCGTTATTGGCCATGGCATTCATGCTTGCTGTCGTCAACGACTGAAAACGGCATAAAGCCAATTAACCGGGTGTTTCAATGTCCTTCGAGACCATGTTGTATGCATCGCTCATTATTTTTTTTGCCTATCTTGTCTATGGGCTGACCGGTTTCGGCTCCGGTCTCGTGGCGGTTCCCCTGTTGGCCCATTTCATGGAGTTGCGCTTTATCGTGCCTTACATCCTGATACTGAACATGGCCGCGACCTTGGGTTTGTTGGGAGGACGAAATTCCCGGCGGCAGGTCGATTGGCGTGAATTGCTGACGGTGCTGCCTTTTGGCGTCGTCGGAATTGTTCTGGGGACGTTTTTGTTGCTCAAGCTGCCAAAATTTGCCCTGCTTGCCGCGCTGGGGGGATTCGTGCTCGTTTTTGGCATTCGTAGCCTTGCTGGTTTGCGTGGCGATAGCCCCATATCCCGTCTATGGGCGATTCCGGCCGGTATTTCCGGCGGCATGGCGGGAGCGTTGTTCAATACCAGCGGACCACCCTACATCATTTATTTGACACATCGTTTGCACGACAAGTCGGCATTGCGTTCGTCATTTTCCGCGTTGGTTTTCGTGGAAAGCATGGTGCGTTTGGCGGTCTTTCTGGTGGCTGGGCTTTTGCTGCAAGCGCATTTGATTACGCTGCTGCTGCTTTCGCTTCCAATGATGGTATTGGGTCTGTATATCGGTAACCGCATCCATGTCGGACTTACGCAGGCGCAAATGCTTAAGTTCGTCGGCCTGCTGCTCTGCGCGAGCGGGTGTATGTTGATCATGAAAAGTGAATTCTGGGCCAGGCTGTTGTGATGATTGAATTGGCCATCACCACGCGCACGGCGGATGGGCCGGCTTTTTTTCCGGCGCTATCCGCCGTATGCCCAAAAAATTGGCGGAAGGCGCGATAAAGCTGCTTTTCCGCTCTACCTTGCCGGGTGAGTCAGCGTAGGTTGGGCACGCTGCGCTTTGCCCAACCTACGGCTTGCGGTTTCAACTGCCGGATTTAAGTTCATGCAGTCGGGGGTTTGTAATCATCAGACGAACGCGCAATGACGTAAACAAATTGGTTTTGTGTGTATCCATAAATCACCCATGAGGAGGCGGTAAACATGAATACAGAATTGAAGATGTCAGCGCGGTTCGAGGAAATCAGGGAGCAGCAACACGACACCTGGGAGCGCTTCGCCGCCGGCTGGAAGAAGTGGGACGGGATGGCTCTCTCCTGGCTGGCGCCGTTCGGCGAGGCGATGCTCCGGAAGGCGGGGCTGCGGGAGGATGCCCATGTGCTGGACATCGCGACCGGCACCGGCGAGCCGGGGTTGACCGCCGCGCGGCGGGTGCCGCGCGGCCGCGTGACGCTCACCGATCTGGCCGAGCATATGCTGGCGGTGGCCAGCGAGCATGTGGCGCTGCGCGGCCTGGACAACGTGGAGACGCGGGTTTGCGAGACCGGCGCGCTGCCTTTCGCCGATGCGAGTTTCGACGCGGTGTTGTGCCGCTTCGGCTATATGTTTTTTCCGGACATCGGCATCGCCAACCGCGAGTTCGTGCGGGTAGCCAGGCCCGGGGCGCGGGTCTGCGCCGCGATCTGGAGCGATCCGCTGAAGAACCCCTGGGCGACGACCATCCTGGGGACGATAGCCCGGCATGTGGATCTGCCCGCGCCACCGCCGGGCTCGCCGGGCCTGTTCCGGTGCGCGGGTACCGGGTACATGCGGGAGGTGTTCATCGAGTCCGGCCTTAAGGATGTCCATGAGGAGGAGGTGGCGACGGACATGCTGCATGAATCGCCGGAGCATTACTGGACGTTCATGAATGATGTCGCCGCGCCCGTGGTGGCCGGCCTGGCCAAGGTGGACGCGGCCACGCGGGAAAAGATCAAGGCCGAGGTGCTGCATCAGGCGCGGCGAACCCCGCGCGATGACGGCGGTATTCGCTTGCGTTCCACGGCGACGGTGATCGTCGGCACCCGGTAGCGTGGCGCGATGGATGGAGCCGGCACGATGGCGTTCATTTTGCGCCGGCGGATGGCCGTGATTCGTGTAGTGTGCTGCCGCGGCCGGCATTGTTCACATTACCGACAGCGCCTTTCGCCGCTCCGAGCCCGGTTCTGAAATGCGCTACATGAGGAGGACATCGCATGTTGCAGGCAGTCAAATGTTCGCTGGGTAGCCATGACTACAAGCTGATTGGCATGCTCGACAAGGACAAGGTGTTCGCCTGCAAGCATTGCGGCGCACGCCATGTGGAGCGTTATTCGCTGAGGATCGACCGGATCGGTTTTCTCAATAGCCGCAAGTCCTAGCGGCCTGTCGGAGTTTGGCGTCGCCGTCTGCTTGCCCCGAGTCGATCGCCGCGCGGCGTGCCTCGCCACTGCCTGCCCGGGCTGCCGGCGTGGGGCTTCGTCCCTCGACCGGCACTCCCGTTCAGGTTCGCGGAAAGTCAGTTTCCAGGTTGGCCCGCAATGCCCACTCCCGCCTGGCTCTCGGGTTTCCGGGGTGGCGAAAGCGGTGGCAGATAAAAGAGCCTTAAGCGGCCCTCCTGTGCGGCGACGAAATCCGTGACCAGTCCGGCCTTGTGGATCGGGTGGGCATCCAGCACGAGGTAGATGGGCTGTCCGGCTCCCACCATGAGGCGTTCCAGAAAGGCTCGGAAGACGCCGGCGGCGACGTTGCCTTGATGCGCCATGAAACGGAGGTCGCCTCGCGCGCTCACCGCTGAAATCATGTGCAGAGCGGTCGCCGTGGGGGCGGGCGTCGGGTTCGACGGTGCCACGGGCATGCTCCCATGTGGGCCCGCGCGAATTTCCGTTTCGTCCGCGAAGTAGATCACCGCGCCCGCCGCCCTGGCCTGGGCACGGATCGTTGGAAGTTCCTCGGCCTGCCACCGTCTCAGCGCCTCCGTGTCCTGCCGCCAGGCCCGAGACAAGGGTTTCCGCGCGGTGTATCCCAGTATGCGCAGCAGCCGGTCGAGGGAGCCCCTGGACAGGCGCTTGCCGCGGCGCAGGGCCAGAATTTCGCCTACCGAGGCCAGGGTCCAGAGCGCATGTTCAAACTGGTACTGCCGTGGCGTCTCGTCCTTGATGGTTTGCACCAGCCAGCGCATCTCGTCGGGTGTCACCTTTTGCGGGCGTCCGGGTATCGGTTTTGCCCGCAGCGCTGTGTGTCCTCCCGTTGCGTAATCCGCCAACCAGCGAAACACACTGCGGACATTCACACCCAGTGCATTGGCCACATTCGTCGCCGTTTCTCCTTGTCCCACCGCCATCACTGCATGCTGCCGCATTGTCTGTAAAGCGCGGTGATCAAGGCTGCGGCCGTCTGAAAGTCGTTTGCATTTCATGCCGTCATCCTACCACGGCCATGACATTACTTATTGTATTGCCATGGCCCGGACAAGGGTTCCGCCACGCTTCGGAGCGGGAACCGACGGGCCTCGCACCAGGCCGCGACCATGGGGAGCGACGTCGCCGCGCGGCCAGCAAAGACGTGAAAAAGCCGGCATGTGCCGGCTTTTTCAGGGTGCTGGTCGAGCCAGGTCAGGGTGCGCTGTCGCCCGGCCTGGTTTCCACCAACACCAGCGGTTCCGCGGCCTGCTCGGCGGGTTGCGGGCGGGCACGGCGACGCGGGTTGGAGGGCGGGCCCCATTCAGCCGGCGTGGCCGCGACCGAATCGGGCTCGGCCACTTTTTCGTGCTGGGTTTCCACCATCACCAACGGCTCCGCCGGAGCGGCCGCACCACTGCGATTGCGGTTGCGGCGGCGCCGCGACGAAGCGGCGGCGGCTTCCTCGCTGGTTTCCGCAGCGGGTGCGGCATGGGTTTCCACCAACTCCAGGCT
>CAIXFP010000006.1 GCA_903918705.1 uncultured Pseudomonadota bacterium | reverse complement strand
TGAACATGCGCCAAGGATAGCGCGAGTCAAGGGGGTTGGGTGGTATCACGCCAGATAGTATGGCACTACAAAACGTATTTTACTTCAGGCCAACGGGAAATCAATAAGTTACAGCAGGATGTGCACGCTGTATCCGCAAAAATGCGGGGGGGTCAGGAGGAGGGTGTTAAAGATGGGCTAGGGGAACGCTTATGGAAACCGCCCTGCGCATCGGCGAGTTGGGCCAGGCCACGGGGGTCGATGTCGAGACCATCCGCTATTACGAGAAGGCCGGCTTGCTGCCCTGTCCGGTCCGCGCCGCCAACGGCTACCGCGCTTACGGCCAGGCCCATCTGGAACGGCTGGCGTTCATCCGGCACTGCCGGGCGCTGGATATTTCCCTCGCCGATGTGCGCCGGTTGCTGGGTTTTGTCGAACACCCGGATGCCGACTGCGGCGGCATCAACCGCATGATCGACGAGCAACTGACCAGAGTGCGGGCGCGGCTGAAGAGCATGCAGGCCCTGGAGCAGCAACTCACCGTCCTGCGCAATCGCTGTGATGCCCCCCATGCCGCCGGCGAGTGCGGCATCCTGCATGAACTGGTGGCGGCGGCCCACGGCGAGGCCTGCGCCTGTCATCACGAGGCGCCGGCTGCTTCGAGCTGAGGCCAGCGAAAAAAAACGGCCCCCTTTCCGGGGGGCCGTGTAGCGTGCCGCTTCCTGTCAAAGTCCGGACGCGGTGTTCAGAGGGGATCGCCTTCCGCGGCCGCCTTTTCCTTGAGCAGTCGCTCGGTTTCCTTGATTACGGCGCGCATCACCTTGGAGGCGGTCTGCACCCCGTTCTTCGCCATGGTGCTGGCCATGTCGCCGATGGGGGCGAGGTTGATGCTGAGGTCCGAGCCGGCGCAGCCGCCGCTGCCGCCCGCCGCGCAGGGTGCCGGGTTGCCACCTTCCAGGAAGCCGCGCTGAAACTGGGCGAGTTCCCATTGCTGGCGCATCAGGCGCCCGGCTTCGTAGGGGGTGATCTGGCCGGCCTGCAGGGCGGCGTCGATCTTGCCCATGTCGGCGGGGACGACTTGCTTGGCGACGGGGGACGCCTGGTCGGTCAGGCAGTTGCGGTTATCGGCGGCCTGGGCGGCACCGGCGGCGAGGGACAGGAAGGCGACGAGAACGAGGGTTTTGACGGGGGTTTTCATGATGGACTCCTTGATGGGCCCCACCGTGCGGGATGCGCGGCGGGTGAGTCCACTTTGTGCCCGGACTGTCAGTTTGGTATGTCCCAACCATTTCCGGTTGCAAGAGGATGTTTCAGGGGGTATCCGGCCGTTTCAGCCAGTCCAGCACGGCCCGCACCGCAGCCGGCGTGGCGGCGGCCACCGCCGGGCCGAGCACTTCGCCGAATTCGAACTCGGGCGCCGCTTCCACGCCCACCACCTGGATTTCATCCGGCACATTCAATCCCAGTTCCCGGCCTAAAACAAGGGCGGCGGCCAGACTCAGGTCGTGTGCCGAGGCGGTGTGCCGGGCGCCGAGTTCATCCATCGCGCGCGCGCTCATGCGGTGCAGGGTGCCGGCGGGGGCGCCAGTCGCCATGGCATCGATGATGATGGCGCGGCGGTGGCCGGCCAGGTGTTCCATCAGGGCGAGCCCGCCCAGGGACAGGCAGAGCACTTCGACATCGGGGTCATCGAGGCCGGCCCGGACCGCTTCCGCCACCCGCCAGCCGATGCCGTCATCCCCCAGGATGGGGTTGCCGAGGCCGACAACGAGGGTCGTCACCCCCGCACCACGTCCACGATTTCGCCATCGGTACCGTGGATGGTCACTTCCAGGGGAATCTTGCCCGGCAGCGAATGGGTGGCGCAGCCCAAACAGGGGTCGTAGGCGCGGTAGGCCATCTCGATGCGGTTGAGCAGGCCTTCCGTCACCGTCGTGCCGGCCTTGATCACGCTCTTCGCCGCCTTGTTGATGGACAAACTCATGGCGGCGTTGTTGTTGGTGGTGCCCACCACCAGGTTGACCATGGTGAGCAGGCCGTTGGCATCGGTGCGGTAGTGGTGGGTTAGGGTGCCGCGCGGCGCCTCGACGATGCCCACGCCTTCGGTGGGCGAGCTGGTGGGCTGCACGCGCACGTCGGGCGAGGTGATCTCCGGGTCGGTGGCCAGTTCCACCCAGCGCTCCGCCGCGAACAGCAGTTCGATCAGGCGCGCCCAGTGGATGGCCAATCGGCTGTGGGCGGGCTTGCCCAAGGTGGCGAAGAATTTTTCGTACTCGGCCTGGGCCAGCGGCGTGGACATGCCTTCGGAAGCGTTCAGGCGGGACAGGGGCGTGGCCATGTAGATGCCGGAATCGGCGCCGTCGGTAAAGCCGTTCCAGCCGACTTTCTTGAGATACGGGAATTTCAGGTAGCTCCACGGTTCCACCCGCTCGGCGATCCAGTCGGTGTATTCGTTGGGGGAATACATGCCATGCAGGCTGCCGTCCGGGCCGACGATGCGCACCCGGCCATCATAGAAGTTCACTTTGTTGTTGGCGTCCACCAGGCCCATGTAATAAGTCTTGTGGGTGTAGGCGTCGCCCAGGATCATGTCCCGGTATTCCGGGTTGCCCAGCACCAAGTCGTGGAACACATGGAGGGCGAACTGGCCGAATTCCACCGCCCAGCGCCCCATTTTTTCGATTTCGACGCGCTCGATTTCCGAGAGGGCCTTGGTCTGGCCGCCCGGCACGGCGGTGCAGGGGTGGACCTTGCGTCCGCCGATGATTTCCACCGTGGTGTGGCCGTATTTGCGCGCCTGGATCACCTTGCCGCCTACTTCCAGGCCCACCTTCTTGATGATGCCCAGGATGTTGCGTTCCGCCACCGGGGTCTCCGGCCCCATGATGAAGTCGGGGCCGCCCAGGATGAAGAAGTGGGTGGTGTGGTCGGCGAAGAAGAAGGCGGAGTAGAGCAGTTCCCGCAGCTTCCTGGCGGCGGACGGCGGGGTGACGCCGTACACCGCGTCGGCGGCCTTGGCGGCGGCCATGTGGTGGGCCTCCGGGCAGACGCCGCAAATGCGGTTGGTCAGTACCGGCATTTCCTCCACAGGGCGGCCCACGCAGAACCGCTCGAAGCCGCGCAGTTCCGGCACCTGCAAATAGGCGTTGGCGACGTCGCCAGCTTCGTCGAGGAAGATTTCGATCTTGCCGTGGCCTTCCAGCCGGGTCAGGGGGTCGATGGTGATGCGTTGCATGGCGTGCACCTTGGTAATGTCGGGTTACGGCCGCTGGCCTGGGCTGGCGTGGCACACCCCCCTTTGATAAAGGGGGGAGTTGTCCGGTGGGATTCGGAGCGCATCACGCCAGGCAACCTACGGTTTGTCGTCGAACGCCGCCCGGTTCGCCCTGAGCAGCGAATGCGCCAGACTGAAGCGGTAGAAGGTGCCGGCCGGGTCGGGGATGCCGTCCAGTACCCGGTCGATGGCTTCCGGATCG
>CAIXFP010000005.1 GCA_903918705.1 uncultured Pseudomonadota bacterium | reverse complement strand
CGCCCCAGGATGGATTCCTGTGCGTGGACAGCAACCACAACGGTGTCATCGACAACATCAACGAGATGTTCGGCGGCACCAGCGCGAGCAGTGCGTACGCCAAGCTGGCCGCGTTCGACACCAATGGCGATGGCGTGATCAATGCCCAGGACACGGACTTCAATCAACTGCTGATCTGGCGCGACCTCAACGGCAATCACCAGTCCGATGCCGGCGAACTCATGACCCTGCATCAGGCCGGCATCACCAGCATCAGTCTGGATGTACTGGCGCAGTCACTGCTGGATGCCAGCGGCAACCTGCATCTCGGAAGCTCCAGCGTGACCCTGGCGGATGGCACGACGACGACCATGTCCGACGTGAACTTCAACATTTCCGCCAGTGATGCCTCCGCGGCCGGGGTGCAGTTGCCCACCTTGTCCTCCCTGTTGTCCGACAGCGGCAGCATGGATGCCTTGCTGGGCGCTGCCGCCCCGGCGGCGGTGGCCATCACCCCCAGCGCGCCGGCCGCCAACGATGCGGTTTGCGGCACCTGCCACGACGCGATGACCCATTTGGCCAATCTGGTCAGCCAGGTGGCATATGCCTGAGCGGTAAGAGGGCGCCCCCCATCAATCCTTCAGTTTGAACACCACCCGGATATACGCCTGATAGCGCACCGGGTGGCCGTCCTTCATGGCGGGCTGAAAGTGGGCATCGCGGAAAGCCTCCAGGGCCGCGGCATCGAACACGCCGGGCAGGTCCGCCTCCACCACCTGCACATCGTGCACATGGCCGAGATCATCGATTTTCACACTGAGCTTGAGGCTACCTTCCTGATTGCGTCGACGCGCGACTTCGGGATACTCGGGAACGATGCTGCCAACGGTACGGGCGGACTGATCCACCTGGCGGGCGAGATACCAGGTGCTGTCCATACCGACTCCGACCGGGACGCTGGCATTGTTGCGCGTCGCTTGGGCGGCGGCCGGCGTGGCCCCGGCCTGACTGGGCGCAGGTGTCACGGCGGCCACGGGTGCCGCCGACGGCAACACCGGCGCGGGGGGAATGGGCAGGGGTGGAGCGGGCGAAGGTACGCTGCTTACAAGGATCGACCGCGCTGGCTTGGCCTCCGCCACGGCCGGTTTTGCCACCGGTTCAACGGTGTGCTCGGGTACGGATTTCTCCACGGCGGCCACTTGCCGTGGCGCCGATGGAGCCAGGCGCGCCTCGATCACCAGCGTCTCGCCACCGCGACTGCCGCCGGGCGCGGGTTGCACCAGGGCCAGCAAGGCCAGGTGCACGCTAAGGGACAACAGCAGGCTGCTGGCGATGGGTTGCTGGAGGCGTGAACGCCAGTCGAGGGGTGTGGGCAACATGTCTCGGGTTATGGCAGGACTGAGCGCGAGAGTATCAGCCGCACCCGCTCAGCGTTTCCCCCCACCGGAGGCACGCAACAACGCCCGATCCAGCAGCCGGGTCGGCAGCAGCCGCTTCAGCCAGGCGAAGGCGACGGACGGCACCGTGATGGGATAACGGGCGCGGGGACGCGGGCTCTCCAGGGCGTGGATCACCTTTGCCAGCACCGCCTCCGGGCCCAGGGTGAAGGGCGCCACCGGGCCGGGATTCTTCAGGCGCGCCAACTGCCCTTCATAACTGCCGCGGTGCACGCTGGCCCGCCAGGCGATGTGCTTTTCGAAATGCGGCAGGCAGTTGTCGCGGAATCGGGAAACGATGGGGCCGGGCTCCACCAGGCTGACCTCGATGCCGCTGCCGCGCAGTTCCATGCGCAGGGTGTCGCTCAAGCCCTCGACCGCGAATTTCACCGCGTTGTAGGCGCCGCGATAGGGAAACGCGGCATAGCCCAGCACCGAACTGTTCATGACGATGCGGCCATGGCCCCGGGCCCGCATGGCCGGGATGACCAGGTTGGTCAGTTCCACCCAGCCGAACAGATTGGTCTCGAACTGCTCGCGCAATGCGGCGCGGGTGAGGTCTTCCACCGCCCCCACCTGGCCGAAGCCGCCGTTGTTGAACAGGGCGTCGAGACGGCCGCCGCCGCGCGCCAGCACCTCCGCCACGGCGGCGCGGATGCTGGCGGAATCGTCGAGGTCCAGGATCAGGCTTTCCAGCCCCTCCCCCGCCAGACGCGCCACGTCCTCCGCCTTGCGGGCACTGGCGAACACCCGCCAGCCATGCTGCTTCAGGCCGTGGGCGACGGCATGGCCGATACCGCTGGAGCAACCTGTGACGAGGATGGATTTCATGTGCCCACTCCCCTGCCCATGGGGAGCGCGCTCACGGCAAACATGGCTTCCGGGCGATCACCGTTTCAAACGCTTTCACGGTGTCTCCCGGCGCCGGGAAGGTGTCGTGGGACTCGGCCAGCACCTGCCAACCCGGCAGCGCGGCCTTGAGTGCGCCGCGCGGGAACAGGTGGTAATGATCCGGCGCGAACATGCCCAGGAAAGTGGTACCCGCGCACAGCGCGTTGAGCACCACCACGCCGCCCGGCCGGACATGGGCGACGAGGTCGGCGAGCAGGTCCTCGGCGCGAGCGCGCGGAAAGAACATCAACAGGCCGATGGCGACGATGCCGTCGTAATCGCGCCCACACCCCCAATGGCCGAGATCGGCCTCCTCCGCCGTGACCGGCAATCCCAGGTTGACGGCGCTCTCGCGCAGGCGGGCGATGCCGGTGGGGCTGCCGTCCAGGGCACTCACCCGGCAGCCGGCACGGGCCGCTTCCAGAGCGAGGTTGCCGAGTCCGCAGCCGAGGTCGAGCACCTCGCCGCGCAGATAGGGCAGTGCCATCTGCTCGAAGGGATTGAGGGCGAATTCACCCGCCGCCACCTGGCGCTGGAATTGGGACTCGAAGAAAGCAACGGAATGAGTGGGCATGCCGTGTCCGGAATTCAGGCAGAACCGCCCAGGCGCCAGGGACGCCGTGGAATCGGATCAGGATTCGTCGCCGCCCGACTTGGGAGGGCCGGACTGGGGCTTCTTGTGGCGTTTGCGGAAGGGTTTCCGGACTTCCCGTGACTCGCCCCCTTCCCTGGCTTCCCCACCCTCCCGGGGCTCGCCCCCCTCGTTGGCGCGGGGATTGGGCCTGGGATTGGAGCGGGGCGCGGAACGCGGATTGGACCTGGGGTTGCCGCCGCCACCGGGCGGATTCTGGCGTGGTGGCGCCCCATCGGCCCGGTTGCCGGGCGCCAGGGAAATTTCCAGTTCGTGGAGTTCGTCCCATTCCGCCTCGGTGCGGATGCGTTCGGGAATCGCCTGCAGCTCTTGCAGGCGGCGGCGGGGGGAAACGTTTTGCGGTGCGTTCATGGCTGCATTATCCCATCCTCTGGCGTTTTCATCGTATCCGTCGCAAAACCAAGAGCACGCCACCCGGCCAGACCCAGTTGCGTCAGGGTTGCGATGTTGCGCCCATAGATCGCCTCGGGATCGGGATAGGCGGCGACGGCACGGGCGATGCTCTCCTCCCGGATCAGGTGCAGGGTCGGGTAAGGAGCACGGTTGGTGTAGTTGCCGATGTCGTCCGGCTCGGTGCCCGCGAACTGGAAACGAGGATGGAAGCTGGCCACCTGGAGGATGCCTTCGAGGCCATGTTCTTCCACCGCCGCCTCGGCGATGACGGTGAAGTCGTTGAAATCTTCGAAGTCCGGCAGCAGAGTGGGATGGATCAGCAAGGTGGTGTCGATCTGTTCCGGATCCGCCGCCGCCAGGAGATCCAGCTCCCGGTCCAGATCCTCCAGCAGGCCGTCCAGATGTTGGGCTTCGCTGACCACCAGGCGCACCTGATTCTTTACGTAGACCGACTTGGCGAAGGGGCAGAGATTGAGCCCGATCACCGCCTTTTCCAGCCACTGCCGCATGGCGGCCAGCACGTCTTCCTGGTTCATGTGGATTCCGAAATGTTAGGGTTTACCGCACCCGGCCCGGTCCTGCCGCGGACTGGCGGGACATTACATCGTTCACGCCGATTCGTCCTCCCGCATGGACGCACGCTTGCTCCGCCACGGCCGCGTAGGGCGTTATAGCCACCACGGCAGAAAAGGAACAGGCAAGGAAGCCACTCATGTCAGCTTCGGACCCGCAAACCAATGACAAAACGGTGCTTGCCGGCGGCGCTGCGCGGAATTTCCGCGAGGTAGTTCACGTCCAGGCGCATGCCGGTGGCCACGTCGCGCCACAGGGTCGCGCGCAGGCCGGCCAGGGTGGCGTCGCTCAAGGGTGCCGCACTCACCAGATTGAGGACGATCCGGTCCAGGTCCGTTTGCACCCACTGGTATTGCCGGATCCGGCTCATGCCGTAGAGCAGGCGGTTGAAATAGGCGGGATGGAACTGCTTGCCGTCGCGGGTACGGATCAGGTCATTGTGCCGGCACATCCCCATTTCCATGAGGGGAAACGGCGAACCGCAGGCACATTCGCCTTCCAGGAGACGGCCGGAATCCCCCAGGTCATAGCGGATGAAAGGCATCAGCCGGTTGCTCAGCGAGGTGACCAGGAGGCGATCCTCGCCCTCCATTTCCACGGACTCCAGTTGCACCAGGTCGGCGAACACGTGCATCTGGCCGTGGCGGCACTCCCAGGCGATGTTGGGCACCTCGCGGCAGCCGTACTGGTTGAACACCTTGCAGGCGAAGGCCTGCTGCATGGTTTCACGTTGCTGGTCGTCCAGCATCTCCGCGGTGGAATAGACACCGATCAGGCTGTCCGGCATGGCCATGCCGGCGGCAACGACGTAGCGCGCCAGTTCGCTCAGGGCCGAGGCGTAGCCATAGAGCAGCGTGGGCCGCCAGTCCTGGACACGGCGCGCCCAGGCGTTCAGTTTCGCCTCGCTGTACTCCACGGCGGCGATGGTCTCCTCGGCGGAGATGAAATCGTCCCAGCCGCCGCCGAACACCCCGCCCCGGGCGGTGTCGTGGCGCGCCCCCCAGAAGTACATGACCTTCTGCCCCGGCCGCCAGCCCGACATCATGAAGCCGCGCATCATCCCGGCCCGCATCAACTCGTGCTTGTACTCGTCGTACCAGAAAGCCAAAGGTTTGCCGGTGGAGCCGCCGGTGTGGCCCAACTTCACCTGCTTGCGGTCGGCGGCGCGATCCAAAAGGTCGTCGAGGCTGCTGGCGACGGCGTCCTTGCTCAGGATGGGCAGTGCTTCCAGGGGCGTGCCGGCGGGGAACGGTGCCAGCATTTCCGCGTAATAAGGCGTTTGGGCGCGGGCGTGGGCGAGCAGGCCGGCCAAGTCGCGCTGTTGCTGCTGAAGCACTTGTTCCCGGTTCCGGGCCTGGTTTTTTAGGAGCCAATCCAGTTGCGCGTATCGAGCCGGATGGCGGCGGCGATGCAGCCAGTGGCGCAGGGCGGGGATCATGGCTGCCCCCCCCTCCCCCTGCGGTGGAGGGCTGGGGAGAGGGAGCCAGGCCTGATCATCACGCCACGCTGCGACAACCCGATCACCCTCACCGCGGCCCTCTCCCAAGAAGAGAGGAGGAAAGGCAAAACAGCGCCGCGTTCCACGCCGCCCGATCCGCCGGCAGTCCCTGAATCGCCGCCAGTTGCCGGCCGCGCCAGGCTTCCCGGTTGCCGGGAGCGTCGATACGCGCGTAACAAGGCGAGTCCGTGCCGAAGTTGTGGGCGATGTTGGCGGCGAAGGACTGAAACTCGGCCACGGCATCGCCCGCATCCGGCGCCTGATTCCACCAGCGCGCCGGATCGTCCAGCAGCGCCCGCAAGGCGGCGAGCCGTTCCAGGATGGCCTGCTGCTTGGCGCGGTACTTCTCGCGCATCTCGCCGCGCACCTGATCGAGGATGGCCGCGACGTCGCTCTCGGCCAGGGGCGCGGCGGGATAGCCCAATTCGGTGAGGCGCTGCATGGAAAAAAGCATGACGTCGCCGTGGAACTGGCGCTCGAACTCGCCGCCCAGGTCGATGCGCTTCCGTCCGGCCTCGACGCCGGGGCGGAACTCCGCGGCGCCGGTGGCTTCAACCGTGCGCTTGTGCAGCATGGGCAGGTTGGCGGAAACGAAGCGCCGCCCCATCTCGGCCTTGAGCAATCGTCCCATGGTGGGCCCGGACATGCGCAGGCGCAGGGGCGCGTAGGGAATGAACCAATCCAGCGCCGTCGGGCGGAAAGCATAGTTGCCGGTGTAGATGGTGCGTGCCGGCTGCACACTGGCCAGGGCGTCCTGGTAGTCGAACCAGGTGATGCGGGT
>CAIXFP010000004.1 GCA_903918705.1 uncultured Pseudomonadota bacterium | reverse complement strand
TCGTCGATGGCGTTGTCCAGCACCTCGAACACCATGTGGTGCAGGCCGGAACCGTCCGAGGTGTCGCCGATATACATGCCCGGGCGTTTGCGCACCGCCTCCAGGCCTTCCAGTTGCTGAATACTGTCCTCGTCGTAGCCGCCGTTTCCGGTTGGATGTTCCACGTGAAACCTTTTCTCTGGTGATGGGATAAAACCTGGTGAGACCGGTGCGGCCCCACTCAACAATGCGGGTTCAAATGCGCATTGGCATGACCACGTAGCGGAAGTTCTCGTCGCCTGGAATCGTGATCAACATCGAGCTGGTGGGATCGCCAAACGAGCACTGCACCGCTTCACACGACAGGTTGTTGAGGGTGTCCTGCAGGTACTGTACATTGAAGCCAATATCGAGCGGCTCGCCGTCATAGTCGATGTCGATTTCTTCTTGCGCGTCTTCCTGCTCGTTATTGCTGCAGGCGATGCGCAGGCTGCCGGCGGTCAGTGCCAGCCGGGCGCCGCGGTATTTCTCATTGGTGAGGATGGCGGCGCGCGTGAGAGATTGCGAGAGTCGTTGCCGCGCGATAACGAAGATCTTGTCGTGGCCCACCGGAATGACTCTCTGCCAATCAGGAAACTTGCCGTCCACCACCTTGCTGCGCAGTTCGAAACTGGGACGGCGGAACACCACCTGGCTTTGGTTGATCTGGATTTGCACCGGCTCGTCATCGTCGCTAAGGAGTTTGCCCAATTCAAGTACGGTCTTGCGCGGCAGGATGACATCGACGCCGAGCGACGCCGCTTGCGGCAGGTCGGTGGCGTCTACGGCCAGGCGATGTCCGTCGGTGGCCGCGACGGTGAGGCGGTTGTCCTGCACCGAAAGCAGCATGCCGTTGAGATAGTAGCGAATATCCTGCACCGCCATGGCGTACTGCACGCTGGCCAATAATCGCTTGACCTGTCCCTGCGGCAGGCTGAATGACAGTCCCTCGCCTTCGGGAATCTGCAGCTTCGGGAAATCACGGGCCGGCAGGGTCTGCAGGTTGAAGCGACTCTTACCGGATTGAATCCTGATCTGCTGCTCATCCGATAATTCCAAAGAAATGGGCTCGGCATCCGGTAGCGAGCGGCAGATGTCGAGTATCTTGCGAGCGGAAACGGTAAACGCGGCGTCCGCAGCCCCTTCTTCTTCCGCCGCGGTGCTGATCTGGAGTTCCAGATCAGTGGCTATGAAGGTGGCGCGTCCTCCCATCACTTCCACCAGCACGTTGGAGAGGATAGGTAGGGTGTGCTTGCGTTCCACCACGCCCGCCACGGCTTGCAGCGGCTTGAGCAAGGCGTCCTTGGGTGTTCTTAGTACAAGCATGTAAATCTTCCTGATAATGATGATAGGTAAAGGGTCAGGCTTGGGATAAGTCTGGAAAGTTTATCAAAATCAGCGGCTTATGCTGTTGAAATATAGGTGCGTAAGTCTGTGGGCGAAGCCGGGATGAATAGTGGATAAGTTTTCCGTCTGATCGGATGGGCTGGGTTGCAAACAATCCATACATGAAACATCCCGAGGTTATCCACAGTCCTTGCCGTCTCATCCGGTCAGAACCTGGATCAAGAGGTTGTAATCTCGGCGCAGGTTCTGGTCGCTCGCCTTGAGTTCCTCGATCTTGCCGCAGGCATGCAACACGGTCGTGTGATCCCGGCCGCCAAAGGCCTGGCCGATTTCCGGAAACGACAAATCGGTCAGTTCGCGCGCCAGATACATGGCCATCTGCCGTGGCCGCGCCAGGTTGCGGGTGCGTTTCTTCGAGTACATGTCCGCGACTTTGATCTTGAAGTAATCGGAAACGGTCTTCTGGATGTTTTCTATGGAGATCTGGCGGTTTTGCACGGCTAGCAGGTCTTTTAATGACTCCTTGGCCACCTCGATGGAGATTTCCAGCTTGTTGAAACGGGCGAAGGCAATCACCCGCTTCAGGGCGCCTTCCAGTTCGCGTACGTTGGAACGGACCTGTTTGGCGATGAAGAACGCTGTGCCTTCATCCAGTATGGTTTTCTCCAGGCGGGCCTTGTCGAGCAGAATGGCCACGCGCATTTCCAGTTCCGGGGGTTCCAACATGACGGTGAGACCCCAGCTAAAGCGCGATTTCAGACGCTCCTCGATGCCTTCCATGTCCTTGGGGAAGGTGTCGCTGGTGATGATGACCTGTTTGTGGTCTTCGATCAGGGTGTTGAAGGTGTAGAAAAACTGCTCCTGAGTGCCTTCCTTGCCGGCGAAGAACTGGATGTCGTCGATCATCAGTAGGTCCAGGGAATCGTAGCGACGCTTGAAATCGTCGTAGGAGTTGGAGCGTACCGCGCGGACCATGTCCGAGACGTAGCGGTCGGCATGGATGTATTTCACCCGTGCATTGGGGTTGCTCTGCAGCATGCGGTTGCCGATGGCATGAATCAGATGAGTCTTGCCCAGGCCGACGCCGCCGTAAACAAACAAGGGGTTGTAGCCTGAACCAGGGTTGTCGGCTACTTGCAGGGCCGCGGCTCGGGCCAGATCGTTGGCCTTGCCGGGCACGAATGTGTCGAAATTGAACAGCGGATTGATACGGCTTTCATCCGGTACCGGCAACTTATCCGGTTTGCCGGGAGTTTTTTTCTCGTCAGTGGGGCGGGGCAAATCCGGCATCGTTGGAATTTCTGCCTTGCGCGGTGCTTCCCTCACGGATTCTGACTCACTTTGGCGACTGGAACGGCCACCTGTAATCTTGAGAACTACCTTGGTGGTGCCGGGAAAGAAATCCCGCGCCAATGTTTCAATCTCCGGCAGGAATTTATCGCGTACCCACTGCGCCACGAAACCGTTGGGTGCGGTGACGGTGACCAGACCTGGAATCATTTCCACACTGAGTGGCCGAATCCAGGTGTTGAGTTGCTGCGGATTGAGGCTCTGCTCGAAATGGGCGAGGCAATGACTCCAGAATTCGTCCATTTGGCGGGTGGTTAGGGCGTGGTATTGAG
>CAIXFP010000003.1 GCA_903918705.1 uncultured Pseudomonadota bacterium | reverse complement strand
GGTCGGCGGCGGCCCAGAAGGTATCCAGGGCGGCTTCGGCGTCCTTGTTCATGCGCAGTTGCCGGGAAATGCGCTCGAAGATGACAACCCGACTGAACAGGGACAACAGGCCGAGCAGGATCGCCACCGCGTGGCTGAAGCCAGTCCGACTGCTCCCAGAAGTGCATGATGCCCATGAGGACTCCGTTTCAGGTCAGGGAAAATACGATGGGGACGACCACCCAGGAGGCCACCGGCTTGTCGCCGCGACGGGCTGGCACGAAGTACCAATGGGCGACGGCTTCCCGCGCCGCCTGGTCCAGGCGCGGATAGCCACTGCTGTCCTGGAGTTCCACGGCCAGCGCCTGGCCGTCGACGCCGACGTGGACGCGCAGGCGGACCACCCCGGCTTCGCCCTGGCGGCGCGATATGCCGGGATAGACCGGCTTGGGGTTGGACAGGTAATTGGCGTCGAGGTGGGCTTCCACCAGAGGCGCGGGTGGCGGCGCGATGGATTCCCGCGGTGCCGGTCCGCCTGCTCGAACTGGTCGCCCGGCAGCGGACAGCCGAGAGTGCAGAAGGTGAAGTTGGACCACAGGTTGAGGCTGTCATCGATGGCATAAAGGTTGGCCCGGGCCCAGCGGTTGCCGCCCCGCTCCGACCATTCCCCGGACAGGCTGTAGCGTTGCGTCTTGCCGCCGTCGCTCGGGTCCAGGTTGCCGAAGCGGGAAATCAGGCCGCTGTCGATGGCGCTCTGCGGCACCTGGTCGGAGGAGTTCCAGTCCGCCTTGTCGGCCATGGCGGCCAGCGACCAGCCGTTGTCGCGGGTGCCGCGGCTGTATCGCAGCAGACCGTTGAGCTTGCCCAGGGCTTCCGGCAACTGCCAGGGGCCGTCGTTGCCGGTCCATTCCAGGGCATAGAGCAGATGGCCGCCGTTCAACTCGGAGGAGCCGGCCAGCAGGGCGCGGCGGCGAAGTCGCCCTGGTCCGCCGCATAGGGCCCCTTGCGGTATTGCATCTGTTCCACCAGTTCCGGGATAAGGAACTGCAGGTCGGAGTAGCCCTGTCCATGGGCGTTGGTCGGCAGGTTGATCGGCATGCCCAGGAGGGCGGTGGCGAAGTCGGTGCCATGGTCCAGGTTGAAGCCGCGCAGGTAATACTGGTTCGCCTTGCCGTCGCCGCTGTGCCGGGAAATGATCAGGCCGGGCACGACTTCCAGTACCTCGGCCGGGCGCAGCAGGGGACGGTTCTCCAGTTGCTGGGCGGTGACCGTGCCGGTCGTGGCGCTGTTCGCCTCGCCGATCAGGTCGCTGGTATCGCTGGTCACCACCACGGCTTCCAGGGTGGGGATACCGCCGGCCAGGGCGGCGGTTGCTGCGGCGCACAGGAAAATACCGGCCAGCAACTCGAACCGGACATGATGAACGTTCGCTGGATTTGCCCCAGGGTCATAAACATCATTTGCTCGGGCCGGTAGGAGGAAATTATTATTTCTCATAACAGCAATTCAAAAAAATGCGCCACGGGCGCGTGTTTTGTTGACAGGGTTTCAGGCTATGAAGGGGTGGAGGGAAGTCTGGGAGTTCACTCGATCGCGGCCGGTTTGATCGCCGGGGAACGGGTCAGCCGCACTGCCAGGAGGAAGCTGCTCGCGACCACGAAAACGACGGCACCGCCGAACAGCAGTTCCTTGCCCTCGCTCCAGGCGGCCAGCGCCGGCCAGCCAAGTTTGGCGAGGCCGAAGCCGGCCACCAGGAGACTGAGGCTGGCCACCACCAGGCTCATAACTCGGGACGTGATCAGCGCGATCTGATCCGCCCGCAGGATCAGGCGGGAAATCCAGAGGCCGTTGACGCCATCGGTCACCAGCATGCCCAGCATGAACAGCAGGCCCAGCAGCAGGGCGTCCTGCCAGCCGCCGAACTGGGTGGCGGTCAGGGCGAACAGGGCGGCCTGGCTGATGGTATCGAAGGAAAGCGCGAACAGCGCCCCCACCAGGGCGATCAGACCGGGACTGGCGGCGTGGGCCAGGCGCCCGATGAAGCGGCCCTTCAGGCCGATGGGCCGCACCAGTTCCGCCGGAGGGGCCAGGATCACAGCATGGATG
>CAIXFP010000002.1 GCA_903918705.1 uncultured Pseudomonadota bacterium | reverse complement strand
TGCCCCAGGCCAGGGCCAACTCGCGGGCCTTGCCGGAGTCGTTCTTCTCCACGGCGATGATGCACGGCACGCCGGAGCCTTCCTGGTAGCAGCTCCGGACGGTGTGGCCGGGGCCCTTGGGGGCGATCATGATCACGTCCAGGTCGGCGCGCGGCACGATCTGGTTGTAATGGATGTTGAAGCCGTGGGCGAAGGCCAGGGCGGCGCCCTGCTTGATGTTGGGCAGCACGTCGTTGCGGTAGACATCGGGCTGCTGCTCGTCCGGCACCAGGATCATCACCACGTCGGCGCCCTTGACGGCTTCCGCCACTTCCTTGACATTGAGGCCGGCATTCTTGGCCTTGTCCCAGGAGGCGCCACCCTTGCGCAGGCCGACAGTGACCTTGACGCCGGAATCCTTCAGGTTGTTGGCATGGGCATGACCCTGGGAGCCGTAACCGACGATGGCGACCTTCTTCTTCTTGATCAGGGAGAGATCGGCGTCTTTTTCGTAGTAAACCTTCATGGCAGTCCTTTGAGTCGAGAGTTGAGAGTTGAGAGTGGAGAGTGGAGAGTGCAGAGTGGAGAGTGGAGAGAGGGGCAACCCCGCCCCCTCACTGGATTTTCATGACCCGGTCGCCGCGGCCGATGCCGGAAGCACCGGTGCGGACGGTTTCCAGAATGGACGCCGGATCGACGGCCTCCAGGAAGGCGTCCAGCTTGGAGCCGGGACCGGTGAGTTCGATGGTATAGGTCTTGTCCGACACGTCGATGATACGGCCACGGAAGATGTCGGCCATGCGCTTCATCTCTTCGCGCTGGTCGCCGCTGGCTTTTACCTTGACCAGCATCAGCTCGCGTTCGATATGGCTGCCGTCGGTGAGATCCTGCACCTTGACGATGTCGATCAGCTTGTTGAGTTGCTTGGTGATCTGCTCGATCACGTCCTCGGAGCCGCGCGTGACGATGGTCATGCGTGACAGGGTGGCATCCTCGGTGGGCGCCACGGTGAGCGACTCGATGTTGTAGCCGCGGGCGGAAAACAGGCCGGCCACGCGCGAGAGCGCGCCGGCTTCGTTTTCCAGGAGTAGGGAAATGATGTGCCGCATGGGATTAGACCAGGATCATTTCGGAAAGCCCCTTGCCGGCAGGGATCATGGGAAACACGTTCTCGCGCGGGTCGGTCAGGAAGTTGATGAACACCAGACGGTCCTTGTACTTGCCGAAGGCATCGCGCAGGGCCGACTCCACATCCTCGGGCTTGTCGACCCGGATACCGACGTGGCCGTAGGCCTCGGCCAGCTTCACGAAGTCGGGTAGCGAAGTCATGTACGACTCGGCATAGCGTTCCTCGTAGAAGAACTGCTGCCACTGCCGCACCATGCCCAGGAAACCGTTGTTGAGCAGGATCACCTTGATCGGCAGCTTCCACTCCTTGCAGGTGGACAACTCCTGGATGTTCATCTGGATGCTGCCCTCGCCGGTGACGCAGGCCACCGGGGCATCGGGATGCGCCATCTGAACCCCCATGGCGGCCGGCAGGCCGAATCCCATGGTGCCCAGGCCGCCGGAGTTGATCCAGCGGCGCGGCTGGTCGAATTTGTAGTACTGGGCCGCCCACATCTGGTGTTGGCCGACATCAGAAGTGACGAAAGCCTGGCCGCCCGTCACTTCGTAGAGTTTCTCGATGACGTATTGCGGCTTGATCAGGGCAGGGGTTTTGCCTAACTCGCGGTCGTATTTCATGCAGTCCTGGGCGCGCCACAGTTCGATCTGGGTCCACCAAGCCTTGAGTGCCGTGGGGTCGGGACGCCCCTTGCCGGCCTGAACCAGCTTGATCATCTCCTCGACCACCTGGGCCACCTCACCAACGATGGGCACGTCCACCCGCACCCGTTTGGAGATGGAGGACGGGTCCACGTCGATATGGATGACTTTGCGTGCTTCCTTGGCGAAATGCTTGGGGTTGCCGACCACGCGGTCGTTGAAGCGAGCCCCCACCGCCAGCAGCACGTCGCAATGCTGCATGGCCATGTTGGCCTCGATGGTGCCGTGCATGCCCAGCATCCCGAGGAACAGGACATCGGGCGCCGGATAGCCGCCCAGGCCCATCAGGGTGCTGGTAATCGGAAATCCTAGCAGGCGCACCATCTCGGTGACCTGAGTGGCGGCATTGCCCAACACCACGCCGCCACCCGTGTAGATCATCGGCCGCTTGGCTTCCAGCAGCATCTGCACAGCCTTCTTGATCTGGCCCGCGTGTCCCTTGCTGGTGGGATTGTAGGAACGCATGGACACAAAGGCCGGGTATTCGTAGGCGCAAGTGTGCTGCGTGATGTCTTTGGGGACATCGACTACGACCGGGCCGGGGCGGCCTGTCGCGGCAATATAGAAAGCCTTCTTGATGGTGGTCG
>CAIXFP010000001.1 GCA_903918705.1 uncultured Pseudomonadota bacterium | reverse complement strand
GTCCCCCCCTTTGCAAAAGGGGAGCCAGGGGGGATTTACGGTCGGTGCCAACGCCAGCCTCGGCTAAATCCCCCCCCGCCCCCCTTTGATAAAGGGGGGAGTTCCTGCCGCAACGCTCATCTTCAGTCAACGAGAAAAGCGCCCTCATTTTGCCGAGCCCCCGGCATCCGGCGGTGCCAGGCGGGCCAGCGCACCCTTGAGATTGGCTTCCGATTCGATCAAAAACTGGCCGGACACCACCACCTCGTCCCCCGCGTTCACCCCTTCCAGAATCTCGGTCCTGCCGTTGTCCTCGGCCCCGGCCTTCACCAGCACCGGGCGGAAGCGGCCGTCCCCCTCGGCCAGAATGACGATGTTGCGCTTGCCGGTGGCAATGACGCTTTCCGTCGGCACCAGCACCGCTTCCTTGCCGGCATCGCCATGCAGGCTGACCTTGGCGTACATGCCGGGACGCAGGCGCAGGCCGGGGTTGGCGAGGTTGATGCGCACCGCCAGAGTGCGGGTGGCGCTGTCCAGTTCCGGGTCCAGGTAGGCCACCTTGCCTTGCCAGGTCTGGCCGGGCCAGGCGGTGAAACTGAGGTCCACCGGCCTGCCGGGCTGGACCCAGGCCGCCTGCTCCTCCGGCACCTTCGCCTGTACCCACACCGAACCCAGATTGGTCAGGCGGAACATGGGCATGCCTTGCGACACCGCCGAGCCTTCCGCGACGCCGATTTCCGTGGCGACGCCGTCCACCGGCGAGAAATAGGCGATGCGCCGGGTGGGCTTGCCGCCCTTTTCCAGATCGTGGATGCGTCCTTCCGGCACCCCCAGCAGCACCAGGCGCTCCCGGGCGGCGGCGCGCCACTCCGCGTCGTCGCGCTGGATGGCGAGCTGGTATTCCTCCTGGGCCGCCAGCAGGTCCGGGCTGTACACCTCCGCCAGCAACTGGTCGCGTCGCACCGGGTCGTTTTCCGCCCGCACCAGCAGTTTCTCCACATAGCCGGAGGCGCGCGCCTGCACCACCTCGATACGGTTCTGATCCGCCGCCACGTAGCCGACGCTGTCGACGCGCCGCGCCAGATGGCCGGTCACCGCTCTGGCGCTGCGCACGCCCAGGTTCTCGACGATGCGCGGGTCGATGCGCACCACGTTTTCGTCCGTCTCGCCGGCGTCGCCGTACTTGGCCACCAAATCCATGTCCATGAACGGCGACTTGCCCGGCTTGGCGAAATGCTGCTGCGGCACCATGGGGTCGTACCAGTAGAGCACGCGGCGCTCGGCCTTGACCGGGGCGGCGGCGGGCTGGGCGGACAGCGCCGGCGCCGCCTGGTGACGCGCCATCTGCCAGGTGGCCAGGGCGCCGATGCTGGCGCCCGCGAGCAGTGCCGCCAGGGTTTTCAGTTTGCCGTTCATGTCGGGCTCCTCGGATTTACTCCCTCTCCCTCCGGGAGAGGACCGGGGCGAGGGAGCGACGGAGGCGGATCAACGCGGGTTCCCTCTCTGGTGAAACTCCCAGCCAACCGACTAGACCGGCAACAGACGCAGGTCAAGTCGCTGGCTGCCCCAGCCCCTCCCCCGGAGGGGGAGGGGAGAAAAACGCCTCGCGCCATCGCCTCGATCATTGCCCACTCCCCAGCAGATAGCGCAGTTGCACGTCGGCACGGGCCTGGGCGTCGCGCTGGGCCAGCCACTGCATGCGGGTTTCCAGGATGTCGCGGCGGGCGTCCAGCACCCGGTCCCAACTGCCTTTGCCGGCGCGGTAATCGGCCAGGGCGGCGGCTTCGCGGGAGGCCTGCAGGGGCAGGATGTCGCGCTCGAAGCGGGCGATGCGTTCCGCGGCCACCAGACGTTCGGCCTGGGTCCCATGCAGTTCGGCCAGCAGGCCGCGGCGCTTGTCCTCTCTTTCCTCGCTGGCCTGGTTCACCTCGGCCAGACGCGCGGCCAGGCGGCGATCCTGGCGGTTCGCGGGGAATACCGGCAGGTCCATGTCGACTTGCAGCGACAGCAGATCGGCACGACCCCCACCGCGGGCGCCATAAGCCAGATTCACATTCCAGTCCGGCTTGTTGGCCTCCCGCGCCAGGGCGGCGTCGGCGCGGGCCACCTCCACGGCGTGGCGCGCGCGCTGTAGTTCCGGATGCAGGTCGATGCGCTCGTCGGCGACGTCGCCGGGGTTGAACGGCGCTGGCGGATCGGCCGCCGCATCGTCCTGGGCGGCGTTGCCCAGCCAGCGCCGCAATTGCGCGCGGGCCCGCTCCAGCGCCAGGCGCTCGCCGCTCTCGCGGTCGCGCACCCCCTCGCGCTGGGCCTGCCACTGCAGGATCTGGTCGCGGCCCAGCTTGCCCGCCTTGTAGGCCACTTCAGCCCAAGCGATCTGCTGCTCGTAGACCAGGCCCAGATCCCGCAACCAGTTCAGGGACTGGCTGGGCAGCCAGAGATCGAGCCAGGCCAGGCGGACGTCGCGCTCGATCTGGCGCCGCGCCAGGGCCAGGTCCGATTCGGCCAGGCCGGCCTGGCGCCCCATGCGCTTCCGGTTGAGGGCGCGCTTGTCGCCCCCCGGCAGCATCTGGCTGACGCCCACCATGGCCTGGGTCATGGATTCGCTGGTGAGATTGAAGTTGTCCGTGGGCACATTCTGCAGGCCGAAACTGAGTCTGGGATCGGGCAGTTCGCCCGCCGCCAGCGCATCTTCCCGCAGCGACTGCACGGTGGCGGCGCGCGCCGCCAGTTGCGGCTGCGCCGCCAGGGCCAGGGCGACCGCCTGATCCTGGGTCAGGGGGGCGGCGTGGGCCGCCGGGACCATCAGGCCGGCGACCAGGACGGCCAGAAATCGTAAGTGCATGAAACTCTCCGCTCGAACCCGATGTGCCGTTGACGCACAAGCAATTCGCGGTCACAGCGATGGCACCCCGGAAACAACGCAATGTGCCCGAAAGGCTTGCGACGGCCGCAAGGCGCCAAGACTATACGAAGTGGCGACCGCCGGGTTGCGCGGGTGGGCTATTTCAGTCCGGGCAGCAGTACCAGCAGTCCACTGGTGAACATCTCCACCGCCACGGCGGCCAGCAACAGGCCCATCAGGCGGGTGGCGACGTTCACGCCGGTTTCGCCGAGCCAGGTACTCACCGGTGTGGCCAGGCGTAGCGCGACCCAGGCGACGGCGGCCACCAGCAGGCAGCACAGCACGATGAGGCCGAGATGGGGGAGAGAGGCGCGTTCGGTGGCATAGACGATGGTGGTTGAGATGGCGCCGGGGCCGGCCAATAGCGGGATTGCCAGGGGCACCACGGCGATGCTCTCCTTGTTCCGGGCTTCCAGGGCTTCCTCCGGCGTCTGTTTCGACCGGTTGGGCGCCGCGTGCATCATGGAAATGGCCATGAGCAGGATCAGGATGGCGCCGCCCACCTTGAACGAGGCGATGGTGATGCCGAACAGTGTCAGGATGGGCTGCCCGAGGAAGGCCGCCAGCACCAGCACCACGGCCACCGAAACGCTGGCCATGCGGGCGATCTGGCGTTTCTCCGCCGTGCTGTTGTTGGCGGTCATGCTGACGAACAGCGGCAAGGCGCTCACCGGGTTCACGATCACCGCCAGGGCGACGAAGAATTTGACGTAATCAGCCCAGTGCAGCATGGCAACTCCTACAACCATTCGGTTAGTGGTGGGTGCCGCAGGCCGGCGCGGCAGGCCACTGCGTGAGCGGCATCGACTCGGCGCAGCCGCTCAGGGTTCCAGATTCCGCAATTTTTCCCGGAGGAGGGCCAATTTGCGTTCGATGTCGCGGACCTGGGGAAACTGGTCCGTATAAATGAGCAACAACCTGGTGCGCTCCGCTTCCAGTCGATCGATATGGGCCTGGATTTCTTCCCGGGTGCGATAAGGCTCCGTCTCCATCTGCCGCATCTCCAGGATGCGCAGGCGCCGCTCGATGTCGTCGAGGCGCTGTTCCATCCTGGTTTCGCCGGGCGCGGATGGGATCAACGTATCGGGTGTATCGGGTGAGGCACGGCCCGCCAGGGGCAGGGCCAGAATGAAAAGCAGCAGGGTGCGGTAGGGGTCGTGCATCGCCGTCTCCAGATTCGCGTCAACGCACTCGCAGTCTAGCCGCGGACAGGCCAAGCGGGCCGACTTCACCGAACCGGACGGACGGCACCCGGCAGCCCGTCGCGGCCGGCGACAGTCCGCTAGCCTGCATCGGCCGGGCGGCGCACCAGGACGGTGGCCAGTTCGAACAGGCTGTTCGGGTGATCCACCCGTTCCGCATCGCCTTCCGGCCAGGTCCAGCGGGTTGCCGGGAACAAGGCGCGCATCTCGGCCACTTCGCAGTGGAAGGGCGGCCCGCCGGCCCGGCCGGTCTGCATGAACAGGGCGTAGAGATGGCCGCCGGGGCGCAGCCAGCGGAACAGTTGTTGTTCGTAGGCGGGCCAGTGGCCGGGCGGCAGGGCGCACAGGCAGGTTTGCTCGTAGATGGCGTCGAAGGGCGCGTCGGGCTGCCAGGCCAGGGCATCGGCGCACACGGTTGCCGCCGCAAGCCCCGCCGCTGCGAGTTCGGCCTCCAGATGACGGAGGGCGCTCGGGGCGATGTCCAGGGCGGTAACGTGGAAACCATGGCGCGCCAGTTCCACCGCCTCGTGGCCACGGCCGCAACCCGGCACCAGGATGCGGCCGTGAGCCAGTGCGTCAGCCTCCAGCCAGCGCAATAGGGCCGGGCTGGCGCCGCCCCGGTCCCAGGGGATGGTGTTGGCCCGGTATTTCTCTTCCCAATGATCCATGTTTCGACTCCTGATTGAACCCTGATTCCTCGGTTGATCGCTCATTTGGCTTCGTGAGGCCGCATGGGAGCAGAGGTTCGCGCCCTCGATCACGGCCGGGTGAGCCCGCTACGCGCCCGATTGCGGGATTGTCGCCGAAGCCGCCGCGTGGAGCCTAATCGCCATGTCCGACATGACCGTTGTGTGACAGTCCGAGGTTCTCGGCGTATGTTCGCCGCGTGTCCTGTTCCTGGAAAACGAGATGGAAACTGGCAAACCGACCCGGACCTGGACCGGGGATGTATGGGGCGGACTGGCGTCGATGCTGGTGGCGCTGCCCTCCGCGATCGCCTTCGGTGTCACCATATTTTCCCCCCTCGGCGCGGGCTATGCCGCCCAGGGCGCCATCGCCGGGATACTCGGCACCACGGCCCTGGGGCTGATCGCTTCCAGCTTCGGCGGCACCGACCGGCTCATCACCGCGCCTTGCGCTCCCGCCGCGGCGGTACTCACCGCCGTGGCCATCGGTTTTGCCCAGGGCGGTGTCTCCGCCGAGGCCGGCATCCTGATGCTGGTGCTGATCGCCCTGCTGGCCGGGGCCATCCAGATCGGCCTGGGCGTCCTCGGCGTCGGCCGCCTGATCAAGTTCATCCCCTACCCGGTGGTGAGCGGTTATCTCAGCGGCGTCGGCCTGACCATCATCGCCGGCCAGTTGCCGCGCGTGTTGGGGGCACCCAAGAGCATGGGTTTCTGGGCGGCGCTGCAACACCCTGGCGACTGGCGTTGGCAGAGCATCGTGGTGGGGCTGGCGGTGGTGGCGACGATGCTGCTGGTGCCGCGCATCATCCGCGCCGTGCCGGCGGCCATCATCGCCATGCTGGTGGGTGTGCTGGTGTATTTCGGCCTGGGTCTGGTGGATCCCGGCCTCTGGGTCAGCCAGGGCAATCCCCTCGTGGTCGGGCCCCTGGGCGGCGGCGACAGCCATCTTCTCGACGCCGTGATCCAGCATCTCAAAGCCCTGCGCGCCTGGAATCCCGCGCTGCTGGCCGAGATCTTTCTGCCCGCTCTGACTCTGGCCGCCCTGCTTTCCATCGACACCCTGAAGACCTGCGTGGTGCTCGACGCGCTGACCAGCACCCATCACAACCCGGATCGCGAACTGGTGGGCCAGGGCCTGGGCAATATCGGCTCCGCCCTGCTCGGCGGTATACCCGGCGCGGGACAAATGGGCGCGTCGATGGTGAATTTGTCGAGCGGGGCGTCCACGCGCCGCTCCGGCGTGATCGAGGGGATTTTCTCCCTGATGGCCTTCCTGCTGTTTGCCTCCCTGGTGGCCTGGGTGCCGATCGCCGCCCTGGGAGGCATCCTGCTGGTGGTGGGCTACCGCATGATCGACCGGCACAGCCTGGCCTTCTTCCGCACCAAGGCCACCCGCTTCGATTTTCTGGTGATCGTCGCGGTCATCGTCACCGCGTTGACCGTGAGTCTGATCGCCGCGTCGGGCACCGGCATCGTCCTCGCCGTGGTGCTCTACCTGCGCGAACAGACGCGCAGTTCGGTGCTGCGGCGCAAGGTGGAAGGCAGCGAGGTGTTCTCGAAGGTGGTGCGGCACGAGCAGGAGTTGTCCATCCTGATCCGCAGCGGTGGCAAGACCGTGATCGTCGAACTCCAGGGCAGCCTCTTCTTCGGCACTGCGAACCAGTTGTTCCAGGCGCTGGAACCGGAGATCGGCCCGCGCACCTACGTCATCCTCAACATGCGCCGGGTGCAGTCCATCGATCTGACCGCCACCCATGTCCTGGAGCAGATCAAGGACCGGCTGGAAAGCGTCGGCGCCTATCTGATCTTCACCGAAATTCCCCACGGCCTGCCCAGCGGCTTGAAGATGAAGCGCTACCTGCGCGAGGTCGGCCTGGTGCGGGATACCGCCAAGGCCCTGGCGTTCCGCCAGTTGGACGATGCCCTGGAATGGGTCGAGGCGCAGTTCCTGAGCGAGGCGGACTACGTCGCCGAGGATGACGGCCCGCCCCTGGAACTGGCCGAACTGGAGGTTCTGCTGGGCTGGAAGTCGGGCACGCTGACCGGCCTGGCGCCCATCATCGAACAACGCCATATCCGCGCCGGCAAGAAGGTGTTCAAGATCGGCACGCCCGGCGACGAACTGCTGTTCATCCGCCGCGGCACGGTGCGCGTGGCGCTGCCGATCCACAAAAAGGACGTCTGGCATATCGGCACCTTCGGCCGCGGCGATTTCATCGGCGAGATGGGCTTTCTCGACAGCACGCGGCGTTCCGCCGAGGCCCTCGCCGTGAGCGACACCGACTGCTTCGTGCTTTCCCGCATCCGCTTCAACGAGGTGGCCGAGCGGTACGGCGCCACCGCTGCCCAACTGTTCGAGGGCATCGCCAGCGTGCTGGCCATGCGATTGCGTTTCACCAACAAGGAATTGCGCGCGCTGCGCGCCTGATCCGCCCTCCGCTGCGCGCCGGCGGACCGGATTATCGCGGCGCGCCGTCGGAACCCCGGCTGCCCCGCTTGAAGTGCTCGAACACGTTGTTCACCGCGCGGTCGATCAGGGGAACGGCGTCGATGACCCTGGCATGGTCTTCCCGGAATTTCGCGGCCAGACCCTTGGCGTTGATGGACACGGCGCGCTGGCCCAGGCGGTTGGTGAACAGGTAGGTGCCCTGCAGCGGGCTGATCCAGGCCAGCTTGGCACGCAGGGGGGTGCCGTTGTCCTGGGTGAAGTCGATCCAGACGCCGCGTTTCAAATGCTTGACCAGGGTCTCGAAGTGGCCGTCGCCCGGTTCGTCCCAGGCTTCGCCACGCACGCCGCCGATGGTGATTTCCTCGATGCCTTCCTCGGCGTTCTGCTGCACTGAGGCGATTTCTCGCAACAGGGCGGCGTCCGGCACGAGGGATTCGGTCACCGCCGGTATCGCTTCGAAATCCAGCGCCACCGGCTGGGCCGGCGGGGATTCGTCCAGGGCTTCCCGCGCGCTCGCCAGGGCCGCCTCGGCTTCCCCGACGTCACCGTGGAAGCCGGCTTTCACCGCCACCGCGTGGCATTTCACCAAATCGGAAAAGAAGGCGTCCCGCGCCGCGCCGCCCAGGCCCAAGGCCTGGATGCCGCCATCCAGCCGCTTCAGCAGGCGCGGCAGGAGATCGATCAGTTTGCGCCGCTCCTCCTTGTCGCTTTTCGGCGTCAGGCTCCACAGCAGTTCGTTCATGGTGGTCACGGCGTTGAGCCATTCCGCGCTGTTCATCCCCCGCTCGAGGTAGACCTGGGCCAGACGGTTCAGCCAGTGTCCCAGAAGAAATTCGCGTATCGGCGCCGGTGTCGGCAGATCCAGCAGGCTGGCCTTGACCGCGTCGCGGGCGACCTCCCGGGCGAGTTCGTGTTGCTCGCGGTCGCGCAGGTATTGGGCGCTGCGGCTGGCACGCTCGTCGCTGGCCTGTTTCTCGCGGGCCTGATAGGCCTGGAATTCGCGCAACGCCTCGGCGAACACCTCCAGCCGGTCGTCGAACTGTTCCAGGATGCGTTGAATGAGGGCTTCGATGTGCCGGTACAGGGCGCTCTCATGGCCTTCCCGCGGATCCCATCCCAGAGCGGCCTCGGCCAGCAGATCCAGGAGGTGGCGCGCTGGATGGGCCTTCTGCGAAAAGAACGACTTGTCCAGCATGGTCACCTTCAGTACCGGGATCTGCAGGCGGCCTATGAGGGCCTTCATGGCGTCGGGAATGCGGTGGTCGCCCAGGATGTAGTCGAACACCAGCACCACGATATCCAGGGTCATGCTGTCCATCTGGCCGAGGGCGCCGGCCGCCGGGCTGTTCTTCAGTTCACGCAGCACGTTGATGTGGCCGTCTGCAATCAGGTTTGCATCGAGTCCGCCCAGGGCGATGTTGTCCAGCTGTCCCTGCTGAAGCCGGGTTAGGGTGCGCAACAGGTCCGGATCCACACCCCGGGCCGGAGCCGCCGCGGTTGCACCGTCGCCGCCGGCAAGGGCGGCGGGCAAGGGAAGGCCGGGCAGCGCCGGGATGCCCAGATGCGACACCCGTGCGTGGCCATAGGTCATCAGTTGCCGCAGGATCGAGAACATGTCCGGACCTGCGACCGGCGGCGCGGCGCCGTCCGCCATGGCGGCGGGCGCGGCGGCGGGGGAGGGCGGCGGCGCGCCGCGCACCAGGCTGACCCGGATGCTGGGCAGGACGCCATGCTCCACCAGGGTGCGGTTGATTTCCTGGTAGATGGCGCGAACCTGGGCGGGCAAATGTTTGTTGATGCGGGTCACCAGCATCAGCTTGATCTTGACGCGGGCGTTCTGGTCCTTGAGGGCATCGAGCAGGGCCGCGCCGATCACATAAGGGCCCAGGGGCAATTGCTCCAGCTTGATCTCGGGATCGTCCAGCAGCACCCCCATGCGCTTGCCCAGGCCGAACAACTCCTCGCCGCAGGTGTTGGCGATGGCATTGGCGAGAGTATTGGCGGCCAGGGATTCTTCCAGGTCGTCCGGTTCCTGCAGGCTCAGGTTGGACAAATCCAGTTCATGCAGCCCCGGGCCGCGGATCACGCGCTGCTTTTCCTCGTTGAAGCGGATGAAGAAATGCTGTTTGAATGCCGCCGTGATGGAGTCGCCCTTGTCGCGCGCCAGCTCCATGCTGTCCATGTACAGGATGTACATCCCTTGCGAAGGCATGGAGCCGGCCAGTTCGCTGAGTTCGCCGACCACCTTGACCAGTGTCCTGGCCAGATCTTCGGCCAGCCGCGACGCGGCCTGGTCGCGGCAACTGTCCAGCATTGCGGTGTCGGGCATCAACTCTCTCCTCGCGGCGACTCGCCACCCACCCGGCCAAGGTGGGAAGGCTTGCAATTCCCATGGCGCGACCGGCACACCGCCTTTACGCGGTGTGCCGGTCGACGATTTCAGTCCGGCAGCGAAATGCCGCCTGCCTGGTTATCGGCTCGTCGCGGCAAATCTGTAGGGTGTCGCGCTCAAGGCGGCTTACCAGCGGCGATCAGCATCATGATCCCGGCGGTAGTCGTTCCAGCCGTGATGCCATTCGGGCGCGTGGCGATAGGCGTCGTATTCGATCACCGCGGGGCGCGGCGAGTAAACCGGGTAAGACTGGTAGGCGGGCGCGTAGATCACTCGCGCTGGCTCGCGATATTCGCGATATTCGCGGTACTCGTGTTGGTCGTTGGCGATGGCGCTACCCACCAGGGCGCCGATGACGGCGCCGGCTACCGTGGCGCCACGGCCGTCGATGGCGTGGCCGATGGCCGCGCCGGTGATGCCGCCGAACACGGCGCCGACGGCCTGGTCGTTGGCGCTGGCCGCCTGGGTGAACAACAGGCCGCTGGTGAGGAGGGATGCAATCAACAATTGGGTTTTCATTTCAAACTCCGTTCAGTTCAGGGTTGCGACGCTTGCAGATTAAGACCTGGGTGTAGCGGCCCTGTATCGCGCTGGTTTGCACTTGTAACAGTGTGTTGCGAGGGTCAGGCGAACAGTTCGCCCGGCGTGCGCCCGAACAATTGCTTGAAGGCGGCGATGAAGGCGGAGGGCGAGTCGTAGCCGCAATCCAGGGCCACCCGGGTCACCGTCTGGCCGCCTTCGAGTCCGCCCAGGGACAGTATCAGGCGCAGGCGTTGCCGCCATTGCCGGAAGCTCAAGCCGGTGTCGCGGCGGAACAATCGCGCCAGATTGCGTTCCGACATGCTCAAGGTTGCCGCCCAGTCCGCCAGGCCGCGGGCGTCGTCGGGGCGTTCCCGCAATGCCTGGTGGATGGCCACCAGACGCGGGTCTTGCGGCAGGGGCAGGGAAAACACCGCTTCCGGCAGCAGCGCCAACTGGTCCAGCAGCACTTGCACCAGCCGTCCGTCCGGACCATCTTCCCGGTATTCCGCCGGCAAGGTGCTGGCCTGGCGGATCAGTTCCCGCACCAGGGGCGACACCTGCAGGACACGGCAGCACCGCGTGGCCCAGGGCAGGGCGGCGGGGTCGAGATAGAAGCTGCGCATCTCGGCGCGGCTGAAAGTGAATACCTGATGTTCCAGTCCGGCGGGTATCCACACCGCGCACTGCGGCAGCGCCACGTAATTGCCGTCCGGCGTGCGGATGTCGAGCACGCCCTCGATGGCGTAGGAAAGCTGCGACCAGGGATGGCTGTGGACGCCGCTGCTGGAGCCGGCCGCCAGGGTTTCCGCGCGGGCGTGGAGCGGGCGCGGCAAGGCGGTGAGGGCAGGAAGGGCGCGAAGAGGGCTGGGCGTGGGCATCTTGTCCGATTGGCGCTATATCTTGTCCATTTGAAGATAGCCGGAAATCCCGCGTCTTCCTATAGTGGCGCCATTCGCGATTTTCGCTGGAGAGCTTCCGATGCTTGATCTCTTGTCCCACCAAGCCCGGCGTCTGGCCGGCGACTGGTTTCTGCTCGGCATGCTGGCCGCCGTGCTGCTGGCTTCCGGCTACCCCGGCCTGGGCCGTAGCGGCGGGCTGCTGCACCTGGAAAAGATCAGCAATGCCGGCATTGCCCTGGTGTTCTTCCTGCACGGCGTCGGCATTTCCTTCCACCATCTCCAGACCGGCATGCGCCGCTGGCCGGTGCACCTGGCGGTGCAGACGCTCACCTTCGCCCTGTTTCCCCTGCTGTTCCTCGGCTTTCGGGCTCTGTTTGCCGGCGCCATGCCGGCCGCGCTGATGCTGGGCTTCCTCTACCTGTGCGCGTTGCCCTCCACCATCTCGTCCTCGGTGGCCTTCACCGGCATGGCGCGGGGCAACGTGCCGGCGGCCATCTTCAACGCCACCCTGTCCAGCCTCGTGGGTATCGTCCTCACGCCGTTGCTGGTGGGGCTGATCGCGCAAACCCAGGGCCAGGGCCTGCCGCTGCTGGACACCATCGTCGGCATCGCCAAACTGCTGCTGTTGCCGCTGCTTGCCGGGCAGGCGCTGCGCCCGTTGCTGGCCGGCTGGGTGCATCGCCACAAGGCGGTGACCGGCAAGGTCGACAAGATTGTGATCCTGCTTCTGGTGTTCGCGGCCTTTTCCGATTCGGTGGCCGCCGGGCTGTGGACGAACTACGGCTACGGCCTCATCGCCACCACCCTGCTGGGTGCGACCCTGCTCCTGGCGGTGGTGCTGGGGTTGTCCACCTGGCTGGCGCGGCGTCTGGGCTTCAATACCGAGGATGAGATCGCCACCGTGTTCTGCGGCTCCAAGAAAACCCTGGCTTCCGGCGTGCCCATGGCCAAGCTGCTGTTCGGCGCCCATCCCGCCCTGGGGCTGATCGTGCTGCCCATCATGTTCTACCACCAGGTTCAACTGTTCACCTGCGCCATCCTGGCTGAGCGCTACGCGCGCCGGGAGGCGACGTGAACGAACAGCGGCAGACTGCTCGCGCCGTTCTTCTGCTGTCTTGCGCCGCCTTCGCCAGTTCCGTCGCCCTGCGCCTGTGCGACCCCATCCTGCCGGAACTGGCGCGGGAGTTCGGCACCACCCTGGGACGGGCGTCCCGGGTGGTGATGGCCACCAGCATCGCCTACGGCATTTTCCAGCTGCTGTTCGGACCCCTGGGCGACCGTTACGGCAAACTCAGGGTCATCACACTGGCCTGCCTGGCCTCCACCGTCGGCGCCTTCGCCTGCGCCCTGAGCACGAACCTGGATTTACTCGCCCTGGCCCGCGCCCTTAACGGCGCCACCACGGCGGCCCTGATTCCCCTTTCCATCGCCTGGATCGGCGATGCGGTAACCCTGGAGCGGCGCCAGGCCACCCTGGCGAAATTCATGTCCGGGCAGATCGTCGGCATGGTCAGCGGCCAGGCCATCGCCGGTTTCTTCGCCGACC
The DNA here is from genome assembly GCA_903918705.1 of uncultured Pseudomonadota bacterium. Lineage (GTDB taxonomy): Bacteria > Pseudomonadota > Gammaproteobacteria > Burkholderiales > Thiobacillaceae > PFJX01. The sequence continues at coordinate 2,035 of CAIXFP010000001.1, read as the reverse complement.
ATTTCGGCTGGCGCTGGGCCTTCGCCCTGCTGGGCGTCCTCTATCTCCTGGTGGGCCTGTTTCTATTGGCCATGCTGCGCGGCCACTGGCCCAAGTCGGCCCAGAACCACGTCCAGCAGCCGGCCAGGGGACGCATCCGCCTGGTGCTGCAAGATGCCCACGCACGGGTCATCCTCTCGGTGGTGGTGATGGAAGCCATGGTCACCTTTGGCGTCATCGCCTTCATTCCGGCTTATCTGCACCATCGTTTCGGCATGTCCCTGTTTCACGCCGGCAGCGTGGTGGCCGCCATCGGACTGGGCGGCCTGGGCTACACCCTGTTCGCCCGGCGCTGGGTCCGGCTGCTCGGCCAGGCGCGGCTGGCCCGCTACGGTGGCTTGCTGCTGGGCGCTTCCTTCCTGTTGCTGGCCCTGGCTCCCGCCTGGGGCTGGGGCCTGCTGGCCTGCGCCAGCGCCGGTCTGGGGTTTTACTGGCTGCACAACACCTTGCAAACCCTCGCTACCCAGATGGCGCCGGCGGCCCGGGGCACCGCCGTGTCCCTGTTCGCGTCCTGCTTCTTCCTGGGCCAGGCCTGCGGCGTGAGCGTGGCCGGATACATGGTGGATCGCATAGACACCCACTGGCTGTTCTTCGCCTCGGCCCTGGTGTTGCCCGGGGTAGGCGGGTTTCTGGCGCGTTACCTGGGCCGGCGCGAGGTGGCGAACCTGGCCGGAGCCCTGCCTCGCGCGATTGGGCTCTAAACATGGAAACCGCTGTGTGCCGCTAAGTCGCCCTTGTGAAGCCGCCAGGGTGCTGAACTGGGTGTTCTCCAGCACGGTAGCCGGACAGGTGAGCCCGCCACGCGCTTAGACCACGGAGTGCGTGTTGCCTGGCACCCCGGCATTTCCACCAACGGGCGCGTACAACCGAGGAAACAGGCTTTATCCGGTGGAGCGTATGACTGAGCCGGATTTACAAAAAGTCCAATAATGAAACACCATGCACTGGTGGATCAGGCTTTTGATATATGGCGCGAATTGGTCGGCGTGGCTACGATGCAGGTACGAGGATATGGATTGGGTGTTTCTATGAGCTACGAGATCATTTGGGAATCACATGGAGCCGTAAAGCGGTTTCTCGGCCACGTAAACAGTTTTGAGCTGATCCAGTCTGTTATCGATGTCGAGCGCGATGCACGCTTTGACGATCTTCATTATGTCATCAATGACTTTCTGGGTTGCACTCGGTTTTCCATCCACGACAGGGTAGTCGAGGATATGGCCGTTATGGACAAGGGTGCCTCCTTCTCCAACCCGGACATAAAAATTGCCGTCGTCGTCACCTCCCCGCAAATCATTGCCGCCGCGCGGGAATACGTCAATTCAGAATTGAATGTCTATCCGACCAGGATATTTGCCACAGAAGGGGAAGCAAGAGCCTGGCTCGGGACATCTGTTCAGGCGTCGAACTCTGATGTTTTACCCAATGCCACAATGCTTGTGGATATGCTGCACGGCGTGTGGACTGATGAACCATTTGGCTGCGAACCCGCTTCTGCCCGAGTGCGTAGATTGGACTGAGACACGAAGACCAACATGAAATCGGGATGATGATTGCCTTGGGAAAGGCGATCTTGATCACCTTTCAGTGTGCAGGTTGGATCACAGTAATTCTTCAGCCCAACCTACAAGTGCTCATTACAATTTTCACGCAATTACCAATTTTCACGAATGAAATGCCATATGGCATTCTCAGCAACTGTCTGTTTACAAAGCCACATGTAACTTCTGGCTATGGCTCTGGAAACGCGAAGGTTAGTTGTTGCATCCCGTGTGATTATGTACCCGTCCGTAGCTGGCCACTGTTCCGGGCTCGCGAACTGATGCAGCATCTGATTGAATCGTTTACACCCTGTGGCGAGGCAACAAGCGTCAGCCCCGTAGCCGGGTCAAGGGCAGGCGGCGTCTTTTTGCCGCCTGGCGAAGCGCACCCTTGACGCGGCGTAGGGGCGATACCCTCTGGCATGGCAGTAAGCGCGGCAGTATCGCGCTTACTG